>JAYTNW010000298.1:0-17859 GCA_043748115.1 Bacteroidota bacterium
TTACAATTCCCATATCCATTCCGTTTTTTATTCCGTGGTAAAGAAATGCGGCATGAATAGCTTCGCGCACGTGATCGTTTCCACGAAATGAGAAAGAGACATTGCTCACTCCACCCGACACTTTAGCATGTGGCAAATTTTCTTTTATCCATTTGGTTGCCTCAAAATAACTGACTGCATTTTTTCTATGCTCTTCCATTCCCGTTGCTACGGGAAAAATATTGGGATCGAAAATGATATCCTGCGGATGAAACTGAACGCTGTTAACCAATATATCGTAAGCACGTTTTGCAATTTCTATTCTTCGTGATGTGGAGTCGGCTTGCCCTTGCTCATCAAACAACATCACTATAACAGCAGCACCATATTTTCTAACCGTAATGGCTTCTTTTATAAACTGCTCTTCACCACCCTTTAATGAAATAGAATTTACAATTCCTTTACCCTGTAAACATTTTAAACCTGCTTCAATAGCCTCAAACTTGCTTGAGTCAATCATAACCGGCACTTTGGAAATATCTGGTTCACTTGCAATGAGGTTTAAAAATTTAGTCATTGCATAATTGGCATCTAACATACCTTCGTCCATGTTAATGTCAATGGCTTGTGCACCACCCTCCACCTGCTCGCGAGCTACACTTAATGCTTCCTCGTATTTTTCTTCTTTGATAAGCCTAAGAAATTTTTTACTGCCGGTAACATTGGTTCTTTCTCCAACATTTAAAAAGTTACTGTCAGAGCGATAGGTTACTGCTTCCAATCCACTTAATCGCAAGTAAGGTTTAATCTCAGGTATTTTTCGTGGTTTGTGTTTAGCCGCATGAGCAACAATTTCACGGATGTGATCAGGTGTGGTTCCGCAGCAACCACCAACGATATTGATGAAGCCACTTCGCAAAAAATCTTCTATCTGCACACACATCTGGTGTGGTGATTCGTCATACTCACCAAACTGATTAGGCAAGCCAGCATTGGGATATGCGCTGATAAAAAACGGAGCCCTCTCCGAAAGCTCTTCCAAATAAGGGCGCATATCCTTTGCCCCTAATGCACAATTTAATCCTATACTCAGCAAATCAACATGCGACACTGAATTTAAAAATGCTTCAACTGTTTGTCCTGACAAAGTTCTTCCGCTTGCATCGGTAATGGTTCCTGAAATCATGATGGGAAGTTTTACCCCTCTCTCTTCAAAAACATTTTGAATGGCAAACAAACCTGCTTTGGCATTTTGTGTATCTGTAATGGTTTCTAACAACAAGAGATCGACCCCACCGTCAAGCAAACCGTTAATCTGTTCCCTGTAGGCTTCCACCAATTCATCAAACAGCATGGCACGATAACCCGGGTTGTTTACATCAGGTGACATGCTTAACAGTTTAGTCGTTGGGCCCATTGCCCCTGCCACAAAACGGGGTTTATTTGGTGTGAGCTTGGTGTAATCATCAGCAGCCTTGCGGGCAACTTTAGCTGCGGCAACATTCATGTCGTACACAAAATCCTGCATGTCATAATCAGCCATGGAAATACTGGTGCCGCTAAAACTATTGGTCTCAATAATATCTGCTCCAGCTTCTAAGTATTTTTTATGTATCTCTTCAATGATATCGGGGCGTGTGATGCTTAGCAAATCATTATTTCCTTTTACATCTTTATGAAAATCCTTAAACCTTTCGCCACGAAAATCTTCCTCTGTTAATTTATATTGCTGAATTAACGAACCCATTGCACCATCAATTACAAGGATCCTTTCTTTAAGTATATCTTTTATCTTCATTTTATAATTTCTAATAACAAATTAGTAATGTAAAAATCAAAGCTTCAATTTTTTTGATTTTGCTTTTCTTTTTCACTGACTATACTTTTGCTATAAATTGCAATTTATTTATCGAAGCGATTGCTCATTTTTTTAAATTGCAATTTCTAATATTTTAGTTAGGTATTTTAAATATTACAATTTTATGGGGTATTCCCTTTCACAGCCCTAATCATTTCTCGTCTGTTCATGGGTCCCGGAATTGTTTCAACATTAAAGCCTACTTTTTGCAAGGTTCTTTTCACTTCTCCCTTAGAACAATACGTAACCAGCAATGCTCCTTTGTTGCATGCCTGATAAATTCTGTCCAATACTTCAAAGGTCCAAAGTTCAGGTTGGTGAGTGGGTGAAAACGCATCGTAATACACCAGGTCGTAATTGCCATCCAATTGCAACTCCAACATATCAGCATTTAGTTTGTGCAAAACAAAGTCACCGAAGGTTACATTTTCAAACCAATTGCAAGCATGCATGCGCTGAAAGAAAGGCTGAAGAGGTTTACCCAAAAAATCAAAATAATTAAGCTTATCCGTTATTGCTGGCGGCAAGGGAAAAGCTTCAACGGTGGTGTAATGAATATGTTTTTGCAAAACCTGATTTTCTCTATAGGTGAGAATGGCGTTAAGGCCCGTTCCGAAACCCATTTCCAGAATTTTTATTTCAGGCAGATTTTTGTTTACTGCCAGCAACCCGTTTTTAATGAAAACGTGGATGCTTTCCTGTAAAGATCCGTGTATGGAATGATAATGTTCATTGATTGTGTTATTGAATAACGTATCAACACCATCCTTGGTTTTTACAATTTCTACAAGTTCTTTTTCCATTTTCGCTTCAAATTGCGTCCAAAAAAAAATCTCTACCGGTAAGCCGAAAGAGATTTTGAATTTTTTCTAATCTATTTTCGACTTATCTATTCCCGCCTTTGGCGAGAGTGAATTGGCACCTTCTGATTGAATTTTACGGATTGAGGTTTGAAGTTTAAAGCAAGATATACTAACATTAAACTTTAAACCCGTAGCTGTAAACTCTTTTCAGGGTTGTCAAGGTTTCTCAGGGCACTATCCCTCCACCTTTCTTGATAAGACATTTTATTTAAGAACGTGGTGCAAAGATAGCATGAAACTGTGAAATTCAAAAATTCATGCTATTTTTCCACCGTGAATAACTATTATATACTCAATAAACCATATGGATATCTCTCTCAGTTTACAGATGAGGGGCGTTTTAAGGGATTAGGTCATTT
The DNA here is from genome assembly GCA_043748115.1 of Bacteroidota bacterium. Lineage (GTDB taxonomy): Bacteria > Bacteroidota > Bacteroidia > AKYH767-A > OLB10 > OLB10. The sequence goes on from JAYTNW010000298.1 coordinate 3,060, forward strand.
GATAAATGTGCCTACAGATGTTTATCCCGTGGGGCGTTTGGATGCCGATAGTGAGGGTTTACTGATCCTTACCAACGATAATTTTTTGAAGCACCGTGTTTTAGACCCTGCCCATGAACATAAAAGAACCTATGCCGTTCAAACAGAGGGAGAGATCAATGCCGTAGCACTTGATTTGCTGCGACAACCCATTGTGATTAACGTTAACGGAAAGGCTTATAAAACAAGGCCGGCTAAAAATGTAAGTGTAATGGAAGACGTAGATTTTCCCGAGCGAAATCCCCCGGTGCGCTTTCGTAAAACCGTACCTACATCTTGGATTCAGCTATCTTTGACAGAAGGTAAAAACAGGCAGGTGCGCAAAATGACTGCTGCTGTAGGATTTCCTACACTCAGGCTGATACGTGTTGCTATTGAAGATTTACATTTGGGAAAACTCCATACAGGAGAAATGCTGGAGATGGCAAAAAAAACTATTTACAAACTATTGAAACTTTCCTGATATGATCAAACATTCGTGCATCGGATCTTTACTATTAATTTTTTTAAGCACATTTACTAACGCACAGCTTAATTTTAGCTCTTACGTAAATCCATTCATTGGAACAGGCGGACACGGTCACACTTTTCCTGGAGCCACTGTTCCGTTCGGAATGGTGCAGCTTAGCCCCGATACACGTATTGATGGTAGTTGGGATGGCTGTGGTGGTTATCATTATTCCGATTCTTTATTGTATGGCTTTTCGCATACGCATTTAAGTGGTACAGGAGTAAGCGATTATGGTGACTTGCTTCTGCTGCCCATGAATGAAAAACCTGAACTTGCGGGCACAAAATACACCGCCTCGTTTTCGCATTCCATCGAACAAGCATCTCCGGGTTATTACGCTGTTAAACTTTTGAATGATAATATTGATGTAGCACTAACTGCTTCCTTACGCACAGGATTTCATAGATATACTTTTAATAAAACTGGCGATGCTTACATTTTCATTGATCTTAGCCATCGCGACAAATTACTAAATAGCCACATTAAAATCATTGATGAAAAAACAATTCGTGTTTACAGGCAAAGTGACGGCTGGGCGCGTGACCAACGGCTGTATGCACAAATAGTATTCTCGCAACCATTTACCCTTTCTCAAGTTGTAGCACAGCAAAAAGCATTTTTTTGTTTTGCTGTTAAAGCAGGAGAGCCGGTTTATGCAAAAGTTTCTTTATCGGCTGTTGATGAAGAGGGAGCGAAGAAAAACATGGAAGCAGAAATTCCTGGATGGAATTTTGAAGGAGTGGTTATTGATGCACAAGATGCGTGGAATAAAGAATTAAGTAAAATAAAAATTCAATCCGAGAACGAAAACGATCTCATCATCTTCTATACAGCACTTTATCACTGCATGTTGCAACCCAACGTTTATAGCGATAATGATGGCAGATATCGTGGACGCGATATGCAAATACACCATGCTGACGGATTTAACTATTATACGGTTTTTTCTCTGTGGGATACCTTTAGGGCATGGCATCCACTGATGACGCTCATAGATGAAAAACGAACCGTTGACTTTATTAAAACATTTTTAGCGCAGTATGATCAGGGTGGTTTGTTACCGGTGTGGGAACTATCGTCCAATGAAACGGAGTGCATGATAGGCTATCATTCAGTTAGTGTAATGGCTGACGCTATGATGAAAGGGATTACCGGTTTCGATTATGAAAAGGCATTTGAAGCAGCCAAAAAAAGTGCTGAAAGCCGCGAGCGTTACGGCCTAGGTGCATACATTGATAAAGGGTTTTTAGAAGTTGGTGATGAAAACGAATCAGTGTCTAAAGCTTTGGAATATGCTTATAACGATTGGTGCATTGCGCAAATGGCAAAGTTGCTTAAAAAAGATGGAGACTATAAAATGTACCTTGAACGTTCACAGTCATGGAAGAACTTGTTTGACCCCACCATCGGGTTTATTCGCCCTCGCAGCAATGGTGGCTGGCAAAAACCGTTTGACCCTTTTGAAGTGAGCAACAATTACACTGAAGCAAATGCATGGCAGTATAATTTTTTTGTGCCTCATGATGTAAGTGGGCTCATTGAGTTTTATGGTGGCAAAAAAAATTTTGAAAAAAAATTAGATGCCTTGTTTTCTGCCTCATCAAAAACAACAGGGCGCGAGCAATCTGATATCACAGGATTAATCGGACAATATGCTCATGGTAATGAACCCAGTCACCACATTGCTTACCTTTATAATTATGTGGACAAACCTTTTAAAACGCAAAAAATTGTGCGGCAGGTTTTAAATGATTTCTACAAAAATGCTCCTGATGGTTTGATTGGTAATGAAGACTGCGGGCAAATGAGTGCCTGGTATGTAATGAGTGCTTTAGGTTTATACCAGACCTTACCCGGATCTAGTGCTCTGGACCTTTGTACTCCTCTTTTTAAAGAAAGCAGTATTCGCGTTAATGATTCTACAAACCTCACTATAAAGGCGGAAAATTTTAATGCCTCCAACATTTACTCACAGTATAAAAAAAACGGGATAGTTTTTACTCGAATGTCTTTTGACCAGCTTAAGCAGGGAAAAACGCTACTTATAGAAACCGATAGCTTGGCTGATGAAAATATCCTGACAGGAAATGAAATAACAATCTCTGAAACGGAGATCCCTATACTTCGAGTACCTGTGATCAGTGGAAAATCAATGGTGTTTAAAGACTCATTAAAAATAGAAATGGAATCTTTTGAAAAAAACACCAACATTATTTATCTATTGCAGGAGACTTTTGAACGCCCTGCCAAAATCGTGTATGAGAAACCCTTTTATATCCATCAGTCAGCAGTTATCAACGCTTATGCTACGGACTCAACCGGGCGGGAAAGTAAATGGATCAGGGCCGAATTTTTTAAGATGCCGCATCCACAATGGAAAATCAGAACTCGCGGAAAATACAATACACAATATTCAGCAGGAGGAGATGAGGGGTTAATTGACGGATTACATGGTGATGAAAACTGGCGCAAAGGGCTTTGGCAGGGTTTTCAATCGCAGGATTTTGAATCCATTATTGATCTAGGCAAAAAAACAAATGTGGATACTTTATCTGCCACCTTTCTACAGGATCAGCGCTCCTGGATATTAATGCCAACACAGGTTTCATTTGAAATTTCTGATGACGGAAGCAAATTTATACCCATAGCCACTTTGATGAATGACGTTGCTGCTGAAGAAGAAAAAACAATCATTAAAAAATTTGAAACAGCCTTGCCCGCAGCCATTCAAACAAGATATATAAAGGTGAAAGCAAAAAATTCAGGCAAACTACCCGAATGGCACCAAGGTTTTCCTTTTGGTGGTGAAGCTTTTATTTTTGTGGATGAAATAGAAGTAAAATAACCATCAAGATGTAAAAGCCTGTAATTCGGTTAGCTTTTTATACATCCCGTCAACTACTGAAAGTTGTGCATGCGTTCCGCGCTGAATAATTTCTCCTTTTTGAAGTACAATGATTTCATCAGCATGCTGTATGGTCCCAAGTCGATGGGCAATAACAAGAGTGGTGCGGTTTTGCATCAGCTTAGCTAAAGCATCCTGCACCAGTTTTTCACTTTCAGTATCCAAAGCAGAGGTGGCCTCATCAAGAATAAGTATGGGAGGATTTTTAAGAACAGCGCGTGCAATGCTCAAACGCTGTCGCTGACCTCCAGATAATTTACTGCCTCTGTCACCAATATTGGTTTGATAAGCTTCAGGTAAGTGGGCAATAAACTCATGTGCATTGGCAACCTTTGCTGCATGTACCACACTTTCCTCGGTGGCAATTTTTAACCCGAAGGCGATGTTATTAAACACCGTATCATTAAACAAAATGGCTTCCTGCGAAACCACGCCCATTAACGACCGGAGATCGTGTAATTTTATTTCGCGTATATCTTTTCCATCAATGCAAACGGATCCTTGATCAACATCGTAATATCGCGGCAGAAGATCAGCCAAGGTTGTTTTACCTGATCCTGACTGGCCAACCAACGCTATCGTTTTGCCCTTTTCTATTTTGATGTTGATATTTTTCAGTACGTAACCATCATCGCCTTTTCGGTAAGCAAAACTTACGTTGTTGTATTCTATACTAGACGTAAACCCATCAATACTCACGGCCTGTGGCACATCCCTAATCGTTTCCTCTGCATCTAATATAGTAAAAATACGATCGGCAGATGCCAGTCCTTTTTGTATGTTGTAAAATGCAGTAGTAAAAGATTTTGCCGGAGGAATAATTTGAGAGAACAAAGCAATGTAGGTAATAAATGCCGAAGCACTTAACCCTTCGTCATTAGAGAGTACCAGCATACCGCCAAAATACATGACAACCATCATGGTTACCGTTCCTAAAAATTCGCTTAGTGGTGATGACAGATCGGTTTTTCTATACATCCTGTTGGCAACAACGGTGTATTCATCGTTCACTTTCTGAAACCGTTCGCTTAAAAATTTTTCTGCATTAAAGGCTTTAATGATCCTCAAGCCGGAAACCGTTTCTTCAATGATAGACATAATGCTACCCATTTTTTCACGCGTTTTTGCTGACGTGCGTTTCAGGCTTTTGCCAATGCGCCCGATAACAAGCCCGGTAAGCGGTAATAGTATAAAAACAAACAATGAAAGCTTGGGGCTAATAAATATCATCATACTTAAAAAAAGAAGAATGTTGAACGGATCGCGAAACACCACTTCCAACGAGCTCATTACACTCCACTCTACTTCCTGCACATCGGTGGTGGTGCGGGAAATAATATCTCCTTTTCTTTCATTGTTATACCATGATAAGGGAAGCCTCATTATTTTGGCATGAACCGAGGTGCGTAAATCCCTTACCACTCCGTTACGTACCGGAGCAAGAAAAAACATGGCTAAATACCTGAAAATATTTTTAAGAAAAAACATCACTACCACAGCAATGCATATAAACATTAATGCATAAGCTTTACCACGCTGCGGATCCACAATCATATCCGTGAGGTAATAATAAAAGGTGTCAGTAATGCCTTTGGCTGAAAACTGAAATTCCGGTTTTCCCAACGCCATTTTTTCCTGATAAAAGGAAGCCTCTTTTAAAAATAAAAGATCAAGGAACGGTGCGACAAGCGTAAGAGAAACAAAGGAAAATAGAACGGAAAGTATGTTACAGAAAGCGTTTAGCGCAGCATAGCCAGTATAAGGCTTTACGTAACGAAGTATTTTAAAATAGTTTTTCACGTGATAAAGAAAGTGTAATACAGATGGATGAAGCAATAACATCCACACCTTTTGTATTTTAATTGCAAACTAACATAAAATTATGCAATATTGTTTCGTTATGTTTTAACTACACCATTCAACAGGCAAAACTGGTTTTTTAAAACCGTGCAAATCAACTACTACGAAATACTTGAAATCTCATCTGCTGCTACGGGAGCCGAAATAAAAAAAGCATACCGGAAACTGGCGCTGCAGTGGCATCCTGACAGAAATAACGATCCTTTGGCGGAGTCGCATTTCAGGGAAATTACTTTAGCCTACGAAACATTATCCGACCCATTGAAGAAGGCGGATTATGATAAGGGGAAAACTTTTTATAAAGATCCATTTTCAAATTTTTCAGGATACACTTTTGAACTTCGCATTAACAACAACCAATGCCTTGCTTTTGAAGAACTGCAACTTTCATTTGTATATACCGGAGAGGGAAGGTATTTGAGAAAACCTGATCTACGCTATTTTCATCTTGCCGGTAAACCCATTGTTACTTTCTCATCCGTTTACAAAGATGGAAGGGAGTTGAGGCAAACCGTTATCAGCTATAATATTTGTCCGATAGCAGCGGGAAATTTTTCCATAGGGCCCGCACATATTAAAATACAGGGAAAGGAATACACATCCAACCTGCTTTTTGTAAACGCAAGTAAAACCAATTGTTTTTTTTCAAATGGACAGCAGGCTGATGGCAAACCTTTTCGTTTAACACTTTACACCAAAGCAGAAGCCGGTGGTAAAAATCACCAATATACGGTTGACAGGCAACATGTATTGCTCATACCCAGAAGCCATAAAGCACACGTGTACCACACGATAGGTTACATTTTAAAAATAGCTTTTGCAGCCTGGGGATTATTCTTAGCGATACGCATCCATCAGTTTATGTGGTTCGGTTTTATTGCCGGCTCTGTGTATGGCGGTTTAATGGCCTACCTGCTTTACGCTATTGTAAAAGTGAAACCTAAATTTTATTTCGCCCAACGGTACTCCATTGCTGCAGCTTACTTCGCAAAAGGCTACACGTTATATCCCACCTCACAGCGTAACCTAGTAAACCGCTTTTTCATTTATATATCGCGTCTGCTTTCTTAAACAGATAACTGCAATTCAATGGGGCAATGGTCGCTTCCCATTACATCAGGATGTATGGCTGCATGGGTTACAATATCACGCGCCTCCTTTGATATCATATAGTAGTCAATCCTCCATCCTACATTTCTATCGCGGGCACGGGTTATTTGGTCCCAATAAGTGTATTGAGCAGGCTCTGTATTATATTCCCTGAAAATGTCAATATAGTTCATGGCAATGATCTTGTCTATCCACTCCCGCTCTTCTTGTAAAAATCCTGAGGTGCGCGCGTTTTCCTTTGGGCGTGCGAGATCAATTTCTTTATGCGCTGTGTTATAGTCACCACAAATGATGATGTTTTTCTTGCGTTTTCTCATCACTTCTGCCCTTTCGAAAAGGCAGGCATAAAAATCAAGCTTATACTTTACACGTTCAGGCCCACGGCCACCGTTAGGGAAATACACGCAGTAAAGCACAAAATGCTCAAACTCCATTTCTATGCAACGACCTTCATGGTCAAAAATTTCGTTACCAATGCCATTTACCACATTCACTGGTTCTTGCTTAGTGTAAATGGCCACACCGCTATATCCTTTTTTTTGTGCAGAGAAAAAGTAGCTTTTATAATCACCGAATCGTTTTATCTCATCGCCCAACTGATCAGGTTGCGCTTTGGTTTCCTGTAAACAAAGAATATCAGGTTGTTCCTGCTCAAACCAATCAGGAAATCCTTTTTTCCATATCGCGCGAATGCCGTTAACATTCCAGCACATTATTTTCAAGTTCTCTTTCGTTGACATATCGTGTATTGTTAGCTTTTAAAAATTAAGATGATTGTAACGCATCCCACCCTTGCGCTTTAAGCTTTAGCTTTTGATCAGATTTATCCAACATATGCATTCCTTCTTCTTTGGCGGTAATGTGCCCTACAATAGAAATATCAGCAAGTTCCCGTATTTTTTCGTAATCGGATAAGGGTATGGTAAACAGCAACTCATAATCTTCACCACCACTTAAGGCACAAACCGTAGGGTCTAAATTGAATTCACGCGCCAGCTCAAACGTTTTTTCATCAATAGGAATTTTACTCTCATAAAGCAAACATCCTTTTCCGGATTGCGAGCAAATATGCATCACCTCCGATGCAAGGCCATCGCTCACATCAATCATTGCTGTGGGTTTTACTACGGCATTTTTTAGTATTTCCTGTAGATCTTTTCTGGCCTCAGGCTTCAGCTGCCTTTCCAGCAAATAATCATTGCCTTCAAACTCAGGCTGCATTTTGGGATTATCAAGAAAAACCTGTTTCTCACGATTAAGCAATTGCAGTCCCATGTATGCCCCACCCAAATCTCCCGTAACGCATAAAATGTCGTTTTCTCTTGCACCGTTTCTATATACAATATCTTCCTTTTTAGCCTTACCGATGGCAGTTACGGAAATAACAAGCCCGCTGAGGCTCGATGTGGTGTCACCGCCAACCAGATCCACACCATAGCGTACGCAGGCCGACTGCATTCCTGCATACAATTCCTCCACGGCCTCTAAAGAAAAACGATTGCTTAATGCAATTCCCACCACCACCTGGCCGGGAACAGCATTCATGGCATAAATATCAGACAAATTCACCACGATGGCTTTATAACCCAAATGCTTTAAAGGACAATAAGTTAAATCAAAATGTACACCCTCCACCAGCATGTCGGTTGTAACAATGGTTTCATAATCGCCATGATGTATAACGGCAGCATCATCACCAATTCCTTTAAGGGTATCTATATTCTTAATTTCTATGGCCCTGGCAATGTGATCAATGAGTCCAAATTCGCCCAGTTCGCCTAATTCAGTCCTGTTATTTTTATTCTCAAACATGTAAAATCAATAAGGGGTGAGCGGCAAAGGTATTGAATATGCTTTTTAAAGCGTTTTAAACAAACTTTTCCCTCTCAAATCTGTTGGTTCACATAGCTATAAAATGTATCTTTGCACTATAATTCAAGGAGTTAAAATGATTACGGTAACAGAAAAAGCAAAAAGTAAAGCCATTAGCCTAATGCAAGCTGAAAATAAACCTTCAGGAGCTTTTATCAGGGTTGGGGTTGATGGAGGAGGATGCTCGGGATTAACTTATAAACTGGAGTTTGACACAGAAATAAAGCCTGATGATAAAATATTTGAAGACAGAGGTGTTAAGATTGTTTGTGACCGCAAATCGTTTTTGTATTTGGTGGGTACAGAACTTGATTTTACCGATGGATTGAACGGAAAAGGTTTTCAATTCAATAACCCTAACGCAGCCCGTACTTGTGGATGCGGAGAGAGTTTTGCTGTATAAAATTTTTTTGTCCAACAAGATCATTTAGAAGAAATCTAAATAGAGAACTTATCCCCGAAAATTTCGGGAACTAAACTTTAGACTAAATACGTGAGCGAAGATTTAAAAATATTAGACGAGGTAACGCAAAGCGATTACAAATGGGGCTTCGTAAGCAACATTGAATCGGACAATGCAGCCATTGGGTTAAGCGAAGATATTGTCAGGTATATTTCTGCAAAGAAAAATGAACCGGAGTGGCTCTTGGAACATCGCTTAAAAGCATATCGCCATTGGTTAAAAATGGAAGAGCCTGAATGGGCCAATGTGCATTATCCTAAAATAGATTTTCAAAACATTATTTATTATTCTGCCCCAAAGCCCAAAAAAGTGTTGAATAGCCTAGATGAATTGGATCCGGAAATTAAAGCAACATTTGATAAGCTTGGAATTTCTTTAGATGAACAAAAACGCCTTTCAGGTGTGGCAGTTGATGCTGTGATTGATAGTGTGAGCGTAAAAACAACCTTCCGCGAAGAACTTTCAAAGCTTGGAATTATTTTTTCTTCTTTCAGCGAAGCTGTACATGAGTATCCGGAGTTGATAAAAAAATACATGGGCAGTGTAGTGCCTTATACCGATAATTATTATGCGGCATTAAATAGTGCAGTGTTTAGTGATGGTTCCTTTTGCTACATCCCAAAAGGCGTAAGGTGCCCAATGGAGTTAAGTACTTATTTCCGTATAAACTCTGCCGGCACAGGCCAGTTTGAGCGCACACTTATTGTTGCAGAAGAGGGAGCTTATGTTAGCTACCTTGAAGGTTGCACCGCGCCCATGCGTGATGAAAACCAGTTGCATGCTGCCGTTGTTGAAATATATGCACATAAAGATGCACAGGTTAAATATTCAACCGTACAAAACTGGTATCCCGGTGATAAAGAAGGAAAAGGTGGCATTTACAATTTCGTTACCAAACGTGGTTTGTGTGCTGAAGCAAATTCAAAAATAAGCTGGACGCAAGTAGAAACCGGAAGTGCAATTACCTGGAAATATCCAAGCGTGATTTTAAAAGGGAATAATTCCATTGGTGAATTTTATTCAGTAGCTGTAACAAATAACATGCAACAAGCCGATACCGGAACTAAAATGATCCACATCGGAAAAAATACGAGGAGCACCATTATTTCAAAAGGAATTAGCGGAGGAAAAAGCAATAATAGTTACCGTGGATTGGTGCGCATCGGAAAAAATGCATCCAATGCACGTAACTTTTCGCAGTGTGACTCATTGTTGTTAGGCGATAAATGCGGTGCACACACATTTCCCTATCTGGAATGTTCAAACCCGACAGCCAAAGTAGAGCACGAAGCCACCACTTCAAAAGTTGGCGAAGACCAGATATTCTATTGCAACCAACGTGGAATTTCTACCGAAGATGCAGTAGGATTGATAGTGAATGGATATTGCAAAGAAGTTTTTAATCAATTGCCGATGGAGTTTGCTGTCGAGGCGCAAAAGCTTTTAGCAATTTCATTGGAAGGTTCGGTAGGATAAACTGTTGTTTAGAAGGTTTCAATGTTTAGAAAGTTGAATAGTTAAATATGATTATTAATACTATTAAGTTTAAGGAATCGCTTGGCAAAGATTGAAACATTTGAAGATAATAAATGCTTGGCAGAAAGCAATGGGGTTGTGCGATTGCATTTATGCTATTACAAACACCGAGAGGTTTTCGAAAGATTATGCATTAAAGGACCAGATAAGAAAATGTGCAATTTCCATTCCATCTAATATTGCTGAAGGATTTGAAAGAGAAAGTAACAAACAGTTTATTTATTTTCTTGTTGTAAGCAAAGCATCAGCAGGAGAAATGAGGACACAATTAACAATAGCAAAAAATCAAAAATATATATCAGAGGAAGAGTTTAAAAAATTAGTGGAAGATTGTAAAAACATTAGTAAAATGATAAGTGGCTTTATTTCTTACTTACGTGAAATTAAAAAAGTTGCTGTTATTTAACATTTATACATTCTAAACCTTCTCAACATTCAAAACATAATGTTAACGATAAAAAATATACATGCCAATATTGATGGCAAAGAAATTTTAAAAGGACTTAACCTTAACATCAAGCCAGGTGAAGTACATGCCATCATGGGGCCAAATGGTTCAGGAAAAAGCACACTTGCATCCGTGCTTGCAGGCCGCGAAGAGTATGAGGTTACGGATGGTGAAGTTAATTTCAATGGAGAAAATATTTTAGAGCTTTCTCCCGAGGACCGCGCACGTAAAGGGATATTTCTTGCATTTCAGTACCCAATTGAAATACCGGGTGTAAGCAATGCAAACTTTTTAAAGACGGCAGTGAACGAGGTGCGTAAATCAAAAGGTCTTGAAGCACTCGATTCAAAAGATTTTTTGAAACTGATGAAAGAAAAAATGGCATTGGTAGAAATGGATAAAACCATGACGCAGCGCAGCGTTAACGAAGGCTTCAGCGGAGGTGAGAAAAAACGCAATGAAATTTTCCAGATGGCCATGCTTGAACCAGAGTTGTGCATATTGGACGAAACCGATTCGGGATTGGACATTGATGCGTTGAGAATTGTTTCTAATGGCGTTAATGCCTTGAGAAACGATAAACGCTCCTTTGTTGTGATTACCCATTACCAGCGCTTGCTGGATTATATAGTCCCTGATTTTGTGCACGTGTTGTACAAAGGGCGAATAGTAAAAAGCGGACCTAAAGAGCTGGCATTGGAGCTGGAAGAAAAAGGCTACGACTGGATTAAGGATGAAGTAGAAGCAGTATAATTTAAAGAGGTTAAAAAGAACAACACGTGAATTTTGTGATTGAAGAAAAAACTAACTTAACGCAACAACTGGTAAATACGTTTGAGTCGTTTTCCGAATTGTACGGAAAATCTTTTCCCGCTTTACGTGATCAGGCAATGAAAGAGTTTACCCGCATTGGATTCCCTTCCTCAAAAAACGAAGAGTGGAAATACATAAGCCTTGCCTCCTTTCAGAAAAACAATTTTGCTGTTGCTAATGATGCCACCAAGATTAGCCTTACACGGGATGATATTCAATGCTACAAGGTGGCAGGAAACAATGCTGTTGTTTTGGTTTTTATAAATGGTATTTATCAAGAAAGTCTTTCTGATATAAGCCAAATACCGGATACAGTAAAACTGGTTCCTATTGATGAGCATTCATCTTCCGCCTATTTTGGGAAACAAGTTAAAACAACAAACGAACCATTTAGTGCTTTAAATACAGCCTTTCAGCCAGGCGGTATTCTCATTCATGTTCCTGTAAATATTCAAGCAGAAACCACTATTCATTTGTTGCACATTAACGATTCGCGTACAGAACCATTTTCGTCATTCCCTCGAAACCTCATTGTGGTAGATAAGAATGCCAAAGCACAGGTAATTGCTTCTTACCATTCGTTAAATGACAACAATTCTTCTTTTACCAATGCAGTAACAGAAATATTTGTTGGCGAAAATGCATTTGTGGAGTTTGATGTAAAACAAAATGAAACAGAAAAGGCAGTTCATATCAATCATGTTTATGCTAAGCAATATCGCAATTCTGTTTTTGATATCTGTACTGTAACAGTTGGTGGCGGACTCGTTCGTAACAACCTCGATATTTTATTAAGCGAAGAAAATTGCACAGCGCATTTATACGGTTTAACCATTGCCGGTGATAACCAAATTGTAGATAACCATACTGTTGTTGATCATGCATCTCCTCATTGCGAAAGCAACCAGTTGTACAAAAACATTTTGGATGGAAAAGCACAGGGTGTTTTTAACGGAAAAATATTTGTACGAAAAGATGCCCAAAAGACCAATGCGTTTCAAAGCAGTAAAAATGTTTTGTTGAGCAATGATGCCACCATGAGTGCAAAACCTCAACTTGAAATTTTTGCTGATGATGTAAAATGTTCTCATGGCGCAACAACAGGCCAACTAGATGATGATGCGTTGTTTTACTTTCGCGCTCGTGGTATTGGTGAGAAAGATGCAAAAGCTCTTTTAAATTTTGCCTTTGCCGGTGATGTTATAGAGAAAATAAATAACGAACCTCTTAAACAAAACCTACTGAAACTTTTAGCCGAGAAACTCAATACATCCCTTGTCTTTGAAGGGTAACCTTACTCCACAAAAAACTGTTTAGGCATATTTACCAAATACACTTTCTTGCGCGCACGTGTAATGGCTGTATAAAGCCAGCGTAAATATTCTTTGTTATACATTTCATCGCTCATCCATCCCGGATCCACAAAAACATTTTCCCATTGGCCTCCTTGTGCTTTATGGCAGGTAATGGCGTAAGCATACTTTACCTGTAAAGCATTTAAGTAAGGATCTTCTTTCAGTTTTTTCATGTTCACTTTTCCATACGTGCTTACATAATCTCTCTTTACGGCTTCAAACAATTGCTTGTATTCATCATACGTCATGGCAGGTGCTTCGCTAGTGAGAGCGTTCAGAATAAGCTTTACGGGTAATCGCGTTCCATCCGCATCCTGCAATTCAACAGTAGCGTCAGCAAACTGAAAACCAAATTTTTCTTCTATGGTCTTTACCTTAGTTAACTCAATAATATCACCGTTGGCGATAAACGCATTGTTGTCTTTGGATTCATGCCAGTAGTAATTATTTTTTACCACCATCAGCTTATCGCCTTTTTCCAATGACTCTTCAAAATCATAAAACCGTTTTCGAATAAACTCATTGTATTTATTTGCCTGCTTGTTGCTTCTGCAAATAACGGTTACCTGTCCATCGGAACGTTGTGGCAAATAGGATGAAAGCATTTCACCAACATCGGCTTGCTCTACTCTGGTAACATCTTTATATCCTGATTCCTTTAAGCGAGGCAAATATTCATCACGTTGTATAAGCAGGCGTGTGCAATGGGCATTGGCCAATATTCCTGATTGCAATTGTTGTCGCACCACTTCTTTTAATTCGCAGGTGGTAACGTTCAGGTCATGTGTATGGGTTAAATAGTTTTCATCCAATGCAGGGCTTACTGAAATTCCTACTGGCGGAAGCTGTGCAGTGTCGCCAATAAAAACAATAAAATTGTCATTGCGGATATAAACGTGGTCAATAAGATCTGATAACAAACTTGCTCCTCGAAACAATGTTTTATCATCTTCATTACTTATCATAGAGGCCTCATCAACAATAAAAATGCGTTTGCCTAATTTGTTTTCTTTTACTCGAACATTTACACTGCCTTCTTTATCCGTTTTTATTTCATACAAATACCTGTGTATGGTGGATGCATCAGCTTGCGTGTAATGTGTAATTACCTTGGCAGCACGGCCTGTGGGCGCTAACAACACAGGCACAAATTCCAGCGATGCCAATGTTTTTATCAAGGCTAATATGGTTGTGGTTTTACCGGTTCCGGCATACCCTTTTAACAAAAAACATTTTCGTGAGGTTGTGTCTGTAAAAAACGTAGCAAATTTTTCCAGTAACGATTGCTGTGAATCAGTGGGTTCAAAAGGAAAATTTTTTCCTAAAACACTTAGTACTTTTTCGCGGCTCAGCAATTCTATTTATTATTTCGTCAAAGTTAATGCGTTTTTATGAGGGAAAACTTTGCTTGTTCGTAAATCACCGCTATAAAACTATTGTTACTTTTGAACGCAAATAATTGCTATGCTCACTATTGATATCCATACCCACATTTTACCGGAAAGCATTCCCAACTGGAAAGAGAAATTTGGCTATGGTGGTTTTATACAATTAGATCATCACAAACCTTGCTGTGCAAGAATGATAAAAGACGATGGTACATTTTTTAGAGAAATAGAAAACAATTGTTGGAGTGGTGAAAAAAGAATACAAGAATGCGAACACCATCAAGTAGATGTGCAAGTATTATCTACAGTGCCTGTGATGTTCAATTATTGGACAAAAGCAGAAGATTGTTTAGAATTATCAATGTTCTTAAACGACCACATCGCTGGCATTGTACAGAAACACCCAAAAAGATTTGTTGGATTAGGAACGATACCCTTGCAAGCGCCCGACTTGGCTGTAAAAGAATTGGAAAGGTGTATGAAAATTGGTTTGCGAGGTG
>JAYTNW010000299.1:0-2729 GCA_043748115.1 Bacteroidota bacterium
CTGAAAATTCTGCATCAAAGGTTTTATAGTTGCCATCACCTGTTTTATCTTGTTCCACCACTAAGCCTGCACTCCAGTAGCCGCGTGCATCATCGGTCAAGTTAATGTTGGCGTCAAATGAGGCTCCCATGGTTTTGTAAGGAACGGTGACTGATTTATATTGATTTCTATAAATTGCAGTGAGCCGGTAGTCGCCTTTGAATTTGCCGGTATTGGCAGCATTTTGATGCAAGGGAGAAAAGTCGAATTGAGAGAAGTGAGTATCCTGCGCTAAACACCACGAGGTACTCAGCAAAAGAACTGCAGAGAAATATAAAGCGAAGTTTCTTTTTTTTATGCAGTTCATTTTAATACAGTTATATTTCCTTTCTTAAAAAACTTCTGTTCGTTATAACAAACAGCATCTAAGTAATACACGAAAACACCAGGCATTACTTTTTTTCCTTTGTAGTTACCATCCCATCCTTCACCGGGCTTGTTGGTTTCAAATACTTTTTCTCCCCAGCGGTCGTATATGCGAAGTAACAATTCTCTTACCTGCCCACCTCTAACCACAATCAAATCGTTGGTGTTATCATCATTAGGCGAAAAAGCATTTGGCATGAAAATCTCAGGTTCATTACACACATATTGTATTACATTGATAAGAACAGTGTCTGAATTCCTGCAATCATTTTTATCAGCCACGGTTAGCACATAGGGAGTCGTTTCTTCTGGTTTGCTTATGGGGTTGGAAATGGTGGAGCTATTCAGAAAAGTAGCCGGTACCCAAGTGTAAGTATATCCTGAATTTATGGTGCTGGTAATGGCAACGCTTTGCCCAAGATAAATGGTTACACTGTCAGGAAATACAGTAAGAGGCGGAACAGAATCAGAATAAAGAACTGTTGCGCTGTCAGGTGAAAGGGTGCATCCATTGGCATCAGTAACAGACACTGTGTAAGTGCCAACGCAAAGCTGTTCAATTACTGAAGTGCTTTGCCCGTTACTCCAAGCATAAACATAAGGTGTGGTGCCTCCGGAAGTGCTATTGGTAATGGTTCCTATGCAAGAGCCGCTGCAATAAGCAACGGTTGGCGTTAGTGTATCGTTTAAAACCAAGGGCTCTGTGATGTTGAGGGTCACATTGGTGGTGCAACCAACAGAGTCAGTTATGGTAGCCGAATAATTCCCAACACATAAATTGCTGATGGTGTCGTTGGTTTGTCCTACTGGGTTGGTCCATAAAATAGAGAATGGATCATTGCCATTGGCTATACTGATAAACCCGCTGCCGTTGCATTCGCCATTGCATCGTACATTTTTTATCACCGTTGAGGACGAACTGAGAACGGGTACAGCCAGCACCTGCTTGACTACCGTATCTCGGCAACCATCGTTAGTTGTGGCTATAAAAGTTACTGCGTAATTGCCTGGTGCGGAATAATTATGTGATGGATCATTTATGGAAGAAGTGGTGTTGTCACCAAATTTCCAAGATACGGTACCGGGATTGCCCGTGCCGGGAAGAATGGTGTCGTTAAACTGAAACAGGTTGCTGCAATCATCTTTTGTAAAACTAAAATCAGCCTGTAGTTGTGGTCTTACTTTAACAGTACCAATGATGGTATCCTTACAATCATCATTAAAAGGGGATGTCGCAATGAGGGTAACCGTGTAGGTTCCGGTATCAGGATATGTAAAAATTGGATTCTCGAGATTAGAGGTGTCAGCCAAGGTTCCTTGAACACCGAAATCCCATAAATAACTTACTGCACCGAAACTCCCATTTTGAAAAGTAACCGTATTGCTTCCACACGTGGTAATTGGATTTAAAAAAGCAGCTACCACTATTTGTGGGCACGGCAAAACATTTAACTGATAATCGCGCCTCGTTTGCCCGAGATAAACATTGTTGCGGTATTCTTTTATGCAAATGCCAATGACAAACTGTCCAATGGTTGTAGGTGTAGCTGATAGTGTTCCTGTTAACGAGTCAATAGAAAAAAATTGGCCGCCACCGGTACCATTTAACATATTGGAAACGCTGTAAGGTGTAATATAATTAACAGGCTGATAGGGTGGAGCAGAAGGGGGTGATGGAGCAGGATTTATGGTGTCAGCACCGGTTAATGGTTCGCATAAAGAATAGCGGAGATCATCACCATCAGGATCAGCGGCTATGGAGGTTTGTATAAAAGGAAGACTGGCGCAAATAAACAAGGGAGGAAGTTGTGTAAAAACCACACTGTTGTTCACCAAAAACGCATTCGGCCTTATTTCTGCTACAAAACTAGCTCCCGTTTCATCTGGGTTGTTAATATTTAAGATGGTCTGGTTTCTGCAGCAACGTTGATAGGTAATATAATAGACTGAACTTGCTAAAGTAAGGTTGACGTTAAACTTATAGTTTGCTTTTACATAGCAAACATTTCCTGTCGAAGCACAGGCATTGTTAATTATACTGGGAATATAAGAAGAGTCAACACTCACGAAAACATCGAAAGCATTAACCAGATTGTAATTCTGATCAAATATGCCCACAGATGCAGGGTTGTCAAAAGGAGGAACTCCATTAAAACAATCCCTGTAAATGGTCATGGTAATTTCGTAATTGTTGAATCCAAGGTATTTATAGGTGATTTCACCACCCACAATATGCGTTGCTTGGGTTGAATTGTAGCTCAACAACAGAGAGAAAAATAAAATTAAGCTTCGCAGAAAATAACGTTGTTTCATAACTTATATCG
>JAYTNW010000300.1:0-12273 GCA_043748115.1 Bacteroidota bacterium
AATTGTGGATGTGTAATCATTACCTGGTAAGTGTCAACAGGTAAACCTTCGAGCTTAAAATTCCCGTTTTTATCTGACCGGGTAAAGGCTAATAATAGAGAGTCGCTAAAGCGCAATGCCATAGCGACACCGTACTGTAACGGTTTTTTTAATGCCGTATCCTGAACCATTCCTTGAACAGTAAGCGCTTGTGCAAAACAACAATTACCAGTATCAGGAATTATAAAATACAGCAGTAAAATCAAAAAGGCTTTTCTAAAATACATAGGTAGTGGAGGGTAAAGTTAATATAAAGCACATTAAAAAAAACGGTAATAAAGTTCACTTACTGCACACAAGGTTGAAAAGGCAAGTACCGCTATCTACCAAAAAAATTTGCAACACAACTTTACATACTCTACTTTTGATAAACTGAGGCTAAAGCTTCAACTCTCAATTAACGCGTAACGTAAAAACGATTTCATGGCATCAAACAAAATCTTCCAAGAGGAAGAAGTGATGCGGTTATATGCTGATGGATATTCTATCACCGATATTATTGATCGGTTAGATATAAGCTATGACCGTACCTTGCGGCTGCTTAAACAAGCGGGGGTGTATAAGGGTAAGCGAGTGGCCAATGCGCTTGTACAAAAGCGGGAGGTACTTCGTCAATCTTACCCGCAGCGTAGTAAGCCATGGTTTTATGCCGGCAAAAAATTCGACACCTTCAATCATCTTAACGATTATAAAAAAAATCTTGGACATACCATACGGGTGATGTACGATAAAGGACAAAGTAGGGATCAGATCTCTAAACGTTACCATTTGAGTATGCAAAGCGTGGGTAAGTTTTTGGGTGGCAAATAGGGGTATTTTTAAAGTGTAAAGCGCACAATTTTCTGCCGGATATTGATCAGTTAAAACCGGTTAACACATCATGACAATTCTCGTGTACCCACCCTCGTTATTTTTTTGCTATTAACGATTTTGATTAATCAACAAGAGCATTTTAATGGGTTCATTAATGATTTCGAAGGTATGCATTTCATTTCCTATCTTTGATTTTCAATTTTCATTTGTATGTCAACCAAGCAAACCAAAAAGCAGCCAATAGCTTTAAAATTTGATACCAACTGGCAGTATTCACCTTCGCCCGAAAGTGCCGATCATGTGACTATCGCTGATAAATACGAACTTTTTATCAATGGAAAATTTACTCCTCCGCAGAGTAAAAAGTATTTTGACACCATTAATCCTGCAAAGGAAACGCGCATTGCTTCTATTGCCGAAGCAGGGCAGGCCGATGTGGATGCCGCTGTAAAAGCCGCTCGTAATGCTTACAACAACGTGTGGAGTAAAATGCCAGCAAAGGAGCGTGGTAAATATCTTTTCCGCATTGCCCGCATGATGCAGGAGCGCGCACGCGAGCTGGCCATTATTGAATCTATGGATGGCGGAAAACCCATTCGCGAGTCGCGTGACATTGATGTGCCTTTGGCTGCAGCACATTTTTTTTACTATGCAGGCTGGGCTGATAAATTACAATATTCCTTCCCAGGTGCTAGTGCTCAACCTATGGGTGTGGCAGGGCAAATTATCCCATGGAATTTTCCTCTTCTAATGGCAGCGTGGAAAATTGCTCCCGCACTGGCATGTGGTAACACTGTTGTGCTTAAGCCTGCGGAAACAACTTCGCTCACCGCTTTAAAGTTGGCTGAAATTATTCGTGATTGTGATTTACCTCCCGGTGTGGTAAACATTGTTACAGGAGCAGGTGCTACAGGTGCAGCTATTGTTAATCATCCGGGTATTGATAAGGTTGCCTTTACAGGATCTACTGATGTCGGAAAAATTATACAGAAAGCTTTAGCAGGTACTGATAAAAAATATACACTTGAATTAGGAGGTAAAGCGGCCAATATTATTTTTGAAGATGCTGCGCTTGATCAAGCGGTTGAAGGTATTGTGAATGGAATATTTTTTAACCAAGGGCATGTATGCTGTGCAGGCTCACGCTTGTTTGTGCAAGAAGGTGTGATGGATACTGTAATACGTAAATTGAAAGACAGAATGGAAACACTGATTATTGGTGATCCGTTAGATAAGAATACAGACATTGGCGCTATTAATTCCAAAGAGCAGCTAAATAAAATTAAAGCCTTAGTAAAAATTGGTATTAACGAGGGAGGTGATTGCCACCAGCCATCATGTTCTATACCCACTAAAGGATTTTGGTTTAGGCCAACTATTTTTACAGGAGTTGCACAGTCGAGCAAAGTGGTGCAGCAGGAAATTTTTGGACCTGTGTTGGCCATTCAATCTTTTCGCACGGTGGAAGAGGCTATTGAAAAAGCAAATAATACCCCTTATGGTTTGTCGGGCGGGGTGTGGACGGATAAAGGAGCAAAGGCCTTTAAAGTAACATCGAAAATAAAAGCAGGAGTGATGTGGGCTAACACCTACAATAAGTTTGACCCCACTTCGCCCTTTGGCGGATTTAAAGAAAGTGGGGTTGGACGTGAAGGAGGGTTGCATGGTTTGGGGGCTTATCTCAAATTGAGTTAACAATTAAAAAAAATGAACCCGTGAAGCATAAACATTTTTTTATGAACCGCTGAAACAAGAAGGAAAGGTTGAAAAAGAAAACCATTGTTTCTTGATTATAAATAAGGTTAGATGAATTACAGATATAAAATGGAAGTGTTGACGAAGAAGAAAAATGTTGTTGGATAAAAATACGGTACTGGCGTTTAATGATGTTCAATAGATTTAGAATTAATATAATTATAGAAATCATCAAATAGTAAACACAGAACTACTTAAAATTAATCATGTAGCAAGATTAAAGGAGGACATTAGAATAATAGCAAACAATCACTAATCTTCTAACCCTCTACAATAACTTTTACTCACTGCGATAAAACATAATTACGGATGATCACAAAAGAAAAAAATAAAATAGGCAAGAAGCTAACTTTGGAAAACGGACATTCATTAAACGGACATGCAAAGGCTGAAGTACGGTTGTCTGTTCAAAAAACGTATAAGCTTTACATTGATGGAAAATTTCCGCGCACAGAATCAGGGAGGTATTACAAACTTAACGATACCTCAGGCCATATGCTTGCCAATGTATGCCGTGCTTCACGTAAAGATTTTAGAGATGCCGTGGTGGTTGCACGCAAAGCACAGAACGACTGGGCAAAGAAATCAGCGTACAATAAGGGCCAGATATTATATCGCATCGCGGAAACACTAGAAGGAAGAAAAGCGCAGTTCATAGAGGTGTTACAAACACAAGGATATAAAAAAGCAGATGCAGAAAAGGAAGTAAACGCTTCAATTGATCGCATTGTTTATTATGCCGGGTGGAGCGATAAATACCAGCAAATTTTCAGTAGCGTTAATCCCGTTGAATCATCGCATTTTAATTTTTCATTTCCGGAAGCAACAGGAGTGGTGTCTGCTGTTTTACCTCAAACCACCGGGTTGTTGGGGTTAGTGTCCTGTATTATGCCCACCATTGTTGGAGGAAACACGGTGATCTGCCTTGCTGCAGAAAAATATCCGTTAACGGCTATTGATTTTGCAGAGGTGCTAAACGCCAGCGATGTTCCGGGTGGAGTGGTAAATATTTTAACGGGTAACAATAAAGAACTGGTGGCTCACTTTTCTAACCACATGGATGTTAATGCCTGTGTTTATGCTGGTAATGACGCAGACCATTTTAAAATTATTAAAACCAATGCTGCGTTAAATGTTAAGCGTGTTGTAGAAGTAAAAAATGCATCAGCTTTAACAGAAGATGCACAAAACCCATATCGCATTTTGGAGCTGCAGGAAATAAAAACAACCTGGCATCCTATAGGAATTTAAGAAAAAATATACGGCTCTTCTTTTTTTAGTAATGTGGTTTCCGCAATTAGGGAAACACATTACCTGAATAGGCATTTACATCTGCGAGCGGAATGCGACAACCATACTTGTTATTAATGGCTTTAATGTACTCATTGGCAATAAGGGCATACCCTTTGGCATTGGGGTGCACGCCATCTAATGAAAAAGCCCCACCACTTACAAACTCTGGAGTAAAGGTAACCCCATTAAAAACCAACCCACCTTGCGTTGATTTAAAAAATGCATTTAAGTCAACGTAAGCAAGGTCAAGCAGTGTGGCCTGGCTTTGCAAAATTCCATTAAACTGTGTAGTTGCATTATTTATTTCTCTGATCTCATTTTCCGTAAGCACAAATTTATCTTCCAAAGGTTTAAGGCTATTACTACCCCATCCTTCGCAATAAACGCTATCTAACGGAAGTGACAGTAAAACCAGCTCAGTTGGTTTTAATTGTCTTTTAAAATCTGGTGATGCGTTAAGGTCTTTTATCACCAATGCATTGTTGCCGGCCACAAAAGATATTGGAGGATTGCTTGCAGCATAAGTAAAATTAAGTTGATCGGCTTGCTCCTGTGTAAGCACTAAAGCGTTGTAAGGAATAGTGTTAAAGTAGGGAATATCAACCACGCTGGGGATGTTGGCTACTGCCCCTTTGGTGCCATTTTCAGCAAGCGATGCCAGTGCCGGATTAATGTTGTTTTCAAAAATTATTTTTGTGGTTATTTTATCAATAAGAGCATCTCCTCCTGCAAGTGCATAACCCAACACATCGTTAGCACCCAACGAAAAGGTAAAGAAAGTTGGAAGCTGTCTTTTAGCATCACTTAATACTGTAGAATTATCGGGGCTGGTGGCAAAACGCGAGTAAAAAGAGTTACCTACATTAAGAAACGGACTACCAAATTCGGCACTGTCAAGGTCAAAGGATTTCATACCAGGCACTCCCATGTTATTGTAAGGCCCTTGCGCGCCAATGTAGTTAAAAAAGGTTGAGTCGGCAGACGCTGCAAACAGTACAGGGCTTAACGAAGTAGCTCCTGTGCATGAGTTTTTAAATCCAAGAATATACCGTGAGTCAAAGCGAATCATCGGGTCAGTGTTGATTGCAAATCCAATTGAACTGTTAAAAAGAGGTTGTTTAAACTCGCCTCCACCCACAAAAGAAAATTGCCTGGCTAAAATTGAGGGGTATGAGTTTTCCTGGCCTTGAAGATATAACGCACCGTCCATATAGCCGGCAGTTAAAGAATTTCCGATAGCAACATATTTACTAAAATCAACACCATTGTTGGAAAAAGTAAGTTCGTTTAATTCCGGTTTGCAACTGTTAAAGGATGATATCACTGCACCGGCTAAAAGCGAAACAATAAACAGGCTCTTTAATTTCATACGATTAAAAATTATAATTAATACCCAACCCAACTGCATGGATGTACGTTTTGTAGCTGCCACCAAACATGGTTTGTTTGTTTACATCCTGACGTTCGTTCAAGGTTTCAAAAAGATAAGAAACATCTACATGAAGTTTTTCTGCAAATTTATAAGTGAATCCTAATGCGAAAGCGTATTTGTTGGCATCGGGAAGGTCGGGTGTAACATAGCCGTCTTTAACTGGAGACTGATCAATGGCGGCACTCGCTCTCACATCAATTTTTTTTGTGAATGCATACTGTACACCTAAACGTACAGCCACAGCATCTTTGTATTGACGTGCATTTTTTCCGCTCGAATTGAGGGAACTGTATTCATCAGAAAAGGAAAAGTTTAGAGAGTCGTAAGACGACCACCCGGTAAGATTGGTTTCTAAATGCACAAGGAGATCTTCGTTTACTCGGTAAGCTCCTGCAACACTTAAAACGGAAGGCAGGTTAATAACCGTTTTAAAAGTGGTGGAGGCCGGAAACTGCGATGTTAGCGATGAGGGGATGTCAGAAAAAGTTGCCTCTCCATCCGTCACGTTTAACTTTATCTTCGACCGATAGCTTATTCCAGCAGATACCTTTTCGGTGAATTTAATATGCACACCGGCATTAAAACCTATGCTTCCTGTGTTACCTTTTAACTCTGCAATACCATAGTTTGTTGATGCCCCTTGCACGGGAACGGCCTTTTGTAGAGAAGCATTGCCAATGGCGTAAACAAAACCAGCACCTATACCCAACTTTTCAGAAACCTTATAAGAGATGGTTGGCTGAAAATATATGGAGGTGAGTTTGGCTTCCTGTGATATGTAACGCCCCTCCCAGTCCTTATTCCATTTTGTTCCCAACCCGTAAGGGGTATTGATGCTTAACCCTGCACCTAACTTTTCACCAATTTTAAAGGAGCCATACAAATGAAAGGGAACGAACAACTGACTTTCCATATCAGTTTGTTTCCCTGACAGTGCGCTCAAGTAGCCGGTTTTGGGAATAATGGCCGTTGCTCCGGCTAACACGCTGTTTTGAGGAAGAAAAACCATACCTCCCGGGTTAAAAAAAGTAACGGATGCATCCAATGCAGCAGCAGTTAATGAACCACCCATGCCGGTAGCTTTTTGAGATTGTGTGTTAATCTGGAAGCCTCCGCAAAAGGCGCTGTTTCCCGTGTACAAAAGAATCAGGCAACAAAAAGCAAAAGATATTCTATTCATAGGTGGCGTTGTGCTAACAAAAATAGAAAGGTTAGCGTTAACAGCCAAAACCACAGGTCACTTTAATTGATTGTTTTCAACACTACTTTGTGAGGAGAAAAAAAGTAAAATATGCACTTATCCTCCTTAACGGGCATGTGGTAAAAAGCGAAACCCGGTTGTTACACCGGGCTTCTACCTAAACCTAAAAACTATGAAAACAACTTAATCTTTTTCGCTCTTTCTACTGGGAGAAATGTTTTCTGCTCTTCCCATTTTTTGCACGCTCAGTGCCTTATTTTCTTCGGGTTGCTGTCCCCGTTTTTGGTCTTTTTTTACCGGTTTTAGCTCCGGTGCTAACGTTGAGGAACGATTATCGTTTTCAACGTTATTGCCTTTTACTGTTTGATTAACAGTTGTGGTTGAAGATTGTTTTTGCTCCTGCGCATGTAAATTGGTAAAAGCAAACAAGCAAAGTGACAGACCTAAAAAATGATTTTTCATTGGAGGAAATTTAGTTTAACAATATTATTTCAATAAATTTTTTGAAATGTTTTACGTTAAAATGACAAAAAGGTTATCCTCTTATCCGTTGGAGCGAATAGCCTCAACAGGATCTAGTCTTGATGCCGAAAAGGCTGGGATAAAGCCCGAGATGAGGCCAATGATAATGGAAATAATGAGCCCGAGAAATACATTGCCCGTGGTGAGGGTTAATGGAAAGCCAATGCCATAAGTAACGGCAAGGGTTAACAAATAAATAATGAAAAGCCCAATGACTCCGCCAAGCAAACAAAGTACAATGGCCTCAAATAAAAACTGAAGCAGGATAAAATAATTTTTTGCTCCTAAAGATTTTTGAATACCAATTTGATTTGTTCTTTCGCGCACGGACACAAACATGATGTTTGCAATCCCAAAGCCACCTACGAGAATAGAAAATCCCCCGATAATAGCACCCGCAACATTAACAGTGCCGAAAAGACTGGTGATGTTGTTGCTAAGCAGGTTGGATTCGTTGATTGCAAAGTTATCCTCATCACGCGGTCTTAACCTTCTTATAGAACGCATGGCACTTTTCATCTCGTCACTCGCATATTGAAGAGGCACATCCTTTTTTACTTTGGCTTTTATGAAGGGATCTATGCGGTCGCTTCGAATGTCAATAATGTTTCTGCCAAAGTTGAGGGGCAGCAAAATCATGTTATCACTGCTGGTTTCAAGAATGGAAGAGCCCTCCTGTTTAAAAACCCCGATAACGCTGATCTTCCTACCTAAAACGGTAACACTTTTTCCAAGTGCAGAAGCGGCATCGCCAAACAGCCCGCTTGCTATACTGTATCCAATTAATGCCACCGCTTTTCCAGAGGCTGATTCTGTTTCGGAAAAATAACGCCCATCGGCCAGTTCAAACGATTTAATTTTGTCATAGTCATGTGATACAATCCCCACATCTGCATTTTCTATGCTGTTGTTGAGGTATTTTACCGTTTTTCCGTTCAAGTAGGCCTCAAAAGAATAGGCTTCTATGCTTTGCGTACGGGAGGCCAGGTCATCCATTTCGCGTACAGCAGGCAGTGGTCTTTGCCAATACTTCCACCACGGATAATCTCCGCCAAAAACCCACGGCCATTTTTGAACATAAACCGTGTTTTCACCAAGCGACTCCACACTTTTATGTACATTTTCTTCCATAGCATCTACCACAGTAAACACGCTGATGATGGCAAAAATACCAATGGATATACCCAGTAATGAAAGTATGGTGCGTAGTTTATTCGCCTTGAGGGCATGAAAAGCAAAAGTCATACTCTCAACAAATAATTTTAAAAAAATACCTAGCCTTTTCACGCCTACAAAGGTAGCAACTTTGCTCCATTCCGACTTAAATCACATCAAAAGCAAACTTTATTTTCTGGCGTTAATTGGTCAAATGCATTTACATGTTGAATAGTGAAGGTTTAGCGCAGGTAATTATTTTTACAGTTACTGCCAAACAATGATTCCCTTACTTATTTTTGCCGTTCAATCAGGTATCATCCTCAAAAATCTTTCTGCCAGCGTGACCATTAAAAGTGCCCTTATTTCTGTGTTTGACAAACAAGGTCTTCAACCGCTGGTAGAGGCTCTACATTTGTTGAAGGTTAAGCTTTATGCAACCGGTGGAACGTATGATTTTATTGAAAAGCTTAATATTCCTGTTATTGCTGTAGAGGAAATTACCGACTATCCCTCCATTTTAGGGGGCAGGGTAAAAACATTGCATCCAAAGATTTTCGGAGGCATTTTAGGAAGACGCTCCCACGATAGTGACACCCTTGAACTTGAGAAATTTGAGATCCCCCCGATAGACCTTGTTATAGTGGACCTATATCCGTTTGAAAAAACAGTGGCTTCAGGTGCGCAAGAAGCCGATATTATTGAGAAGATTGATATTGGCGGAATTTCACTGATCCGTGCTGCTGCTAAAAATTTTAACGATGTTGTTATTGTTCCTTCTTGTGGTGAATACAACATGCTGCTTGATATACTTACATCATCAAAAGGAGAAACAACGCTAGCACAACGTAAACAATTTGCCGTGCGTGCATTTGCAGTTTCTTCGCATTATGACACCGCCATTTTTAACTACTTCAACGCCTCAGAAAACATTTCCTCATTTAAAGCCAGTTTTTCGGAAGGCAAAACTTTGCGTTACGGAGAAAATCCGCATCAGCAAGGTAGCTTTTATGGTGATATCAACAGCGTTTTTGAACAGCTTAATGGTAAAGAGTTGTCTTATAACAACCTGCTTGATTGTGATGCAGCATTGAATCTTATTTCTGAATTTGACAATAGCCATGAGGCTACCATTGCTGTTATTAAGCATAACAATGCTTGTGGAATAGCAACACGCGCCACTGCTATTGAAGCGTGGGAGGCTGCGTTGGCTGGCGATCCTGTATCGGCTTTTGGTGGAATTATTATTTGCAATAATCCAGTTGATGAAAAACTGGCCCAAGCTATGCATAGTTTGTTTTTTGAAGTGTTGATAGCTCCCTCATTTGAGGAAAAAGCCATTGCCTTACTGTCAGAAAAGAAGAACAGAATAATTTTAAAGTTAAAACAGGTACCTCAACAAACAAAGCTAATAAGATCAGCTTTGAATGGAGTGCTGGTTCAAGACAAGGATAGTGTGCAGGTAACAGATGAAATGCTGCAACGCGTGACTGATACAAAGCCATCGAAGCAAGAAACAGAGGATCTCCTTTTTGCCAATAAATTGGTGCGCAATACGAAGAGCAATGCCATTATTTTGGCAAAGAACAGGCAACTAATAGGCAGCGGAGCAGGCCAAACGTCACGCATAGATGCATTGAACCATGCCATAGAAAAGGCAAAACATTTTGGATTTAATTTACAGGGAGCGGTAATGGCTAGTGATGCCTTTTTCCCTTTCCCTGATTGTGCAGAAATAGCCCATAAAGCAGGAATTACTGCGGTAATTCAGCCAGGAGGCTCTATAAAAGACAAAGAATCAATTGATTATTGTAACAAAAACGGCTTAAGTATGGTAATAACAGGAAAAAGGCACTTTAAGCACTAATGCGCTGATGCAGCGGATGGCTTAAAAGGCCACCAAAAATCAGTGTTATGCAAAAGAAATCTATTCCTGAAGTATTCGTTCTCGAAGCTGTTGAACCAGTAAATGCTAACAAAAGAAATAAAATGGGATTATTCGATTTTTTAACCCAGGAAATAGCTATCGACCTTGGCACTGCCAACACACTTATCATTCATAACGATAAAGTGGTGGTAGATGAACCAAGCATAGTAGCCATTGACCGTACCAATGGCAAAGTGCTTGCTGTGGGTAAGCAGGCTATGATGATGCATGGTAAGACCCATGAGAACATTAAAACCATTAGGCCTTTGAAAGATGGTGTAATTGCTGATTTTGATGCTGCAGAGCATATGATCCGCGGTATGATCAAAATGATAAATCCGGGAAGACGTTTCTTTCAGCCATCGTTAAAGATGGTTATCTGTATTCCTTCCGGTATTACAGAGGTTGAGAAACGTGCGGTTCGCGATAGTGCTGAGCATGCCGGAGCCAAGGAAGTGTATCTTATTCACGAACCTATGGCAGCGGCCATCGGTATAGGCATTGACGTAGAAGAGCCAATGGGCAACATGATTATTGACATTGGTGGCGGAACCAGTGAAATTGCAGTTATTGCCTTGGGAGGTATTGTTTGCGACCAATCCATTCGTGTGGCTGGTGATGGTTTTACCTCAGACATATGGGATTACATGCGTAGGCAGCACAACATCCTTATTGGGGAGCGCAGTGCAGAAATGATAAAAATTGAAGTGGGTTCAGCTTTACCTGAACTTGATAATCCTCCAGTTGATTATGCGGTACATGGCCGTGATTTAATGACAGGGATCCCCAAGGAAATTACCGTTAGCTACTCTGAAATTGCCCATGCTTTGGATAAATCCATCAGTAAAATCGAGGAGGCAATCTTGAAAGCATTGGAGATGACACCACCAGAACTTTCAGCAGATATTTACCGTACAGGAATTTATCTTACCGGAGGTGGGGCATTGCTTAGGGGCCTTGATAAACGTATTGCAATGAAAACAAAACTACCTGTTCACGTAGCGGAAGATCCATTACGTGCAGTGGTTCGCGGAACTGGCATTGCTCTTAAAAATATTGATCGTTTTAAATTCCTTATCCCCTAACGTAAACGTTAATAAAAGAAATGTAAATCCCGTGCTAAACAGAGTGCGGGATTTTTTATTTTTCTTTTATCGTATTTACTGTTTAGGAAAACAAAAAGTATTTCTCCCCACCCTTCAAAAAAGCACGACAAACGCAATAGCAATTTTTTTACTGCGAGGTGTTTATGCGGGTATTGTGTATTTATTCATTCCCGGTTTAATTTGCTAAGCGCGCTTTTTGATAGCGCTAGACGTGTTTTTCCTTGTGGAAATATTGTTTCATATTAACCCAAGGATAATATTAACCTGAAGCAAAAACGATTGCCACTATTTTTCTTTCAGGCGTTTTTTCACGTAATCACCAAAAGGTATCCGCAGTGAATCTGCTGAATATTCCGTTTGCAATAGCCATTTTTCATTAGTGATGAGCCTGTTAATTGAGGTGTCGGTTGCTTGTGTATTATCCGCTTGTTGCTGTGCTATTGTTTTAAGAATAACCGTTTGGAATTGACGATAGTTGGCAGAACGAAATCGTGGCGGACACGTTCTTAACATGGTATAAGCTTCATTCGTTTTGCCTTCGTTAAAGAGCAACGCTGTCAAATTTAAAATAGTGCCCGGAAAATTAGGATTGAATGACAATACTTTTTCGTAACACTTTTTAGCCTTATTGGTAAAGCCTTGTTTGTCGTAGCAGGTTCCTAAATCATTAAGCACCTGGGTGTGAAACGGGGCGCGTTTTTCTGCCTTTTCAAATGCTGCAGTTGCATTAATTATGTTGTTGTTATAAAACAATGCAGACCCTAAGTACCAGTCCACCGGTGTGGCTGTATGATCAATAGGAAAATAGGCATCATTAATTTTATTAACCTCTGTCAATACCTTAGGCCAGTTTTTTTTCAATTGCCAATGAATCACTTTTTGCAACCTCATTTCCGCATTTAGTCTTAGCACAGCCACGCTTATGGTAACAACAGAAATAAAAAGGGCAAAACAACTAATGACCCTAACCGTATTTGTTGAAAGCGCTTTGCGTTGTACAGTTGAGTGACCAATTATAAAGGCTAAGGAG
>JAYTNW010000301.1:0-4294 GCA_043748115.1 Bacteroidota bacterium
CAACACCATTCAGGCAAGACAGTACGTTACATGGTCGGCAGAAAATTTAAATGCCTGCTACTTGCACATTGCCGAAGCAGCACCGGTATTATCGCACATTAAAGCTGACAACAAAACCGGAAAACTTATTGGCTTCTTGATAGCCGATTATATTAAAGGAAGAAAAAAGAAAAAGTTGTGAATAGCAACCCTAAATTATGCAGATTGAAAACAGAAACCACCATCGGTTAAGAATGGCATGATTCAAAACATTAAACTCAGTTTTAGGAACACGCTAATTCTGAACAATTCTTCTAAAAATTTTAAGAGATAAAAAATAACAACCACATGAGTGCACAACCTCCAACAAAAAAATCATTGCATCATCACTCGTTTACTGCCATCCCGTTCCTATTCGTAAATTCGCAACCATTCCAAATTTGCAGAGGTTCCATTTTAGCTATCGTTTCTTACAAATACAATCTACCATTCATCAACTCAACAAATCATTAACTTTCGACATGAAACAACTTATTGAATGTGTTCCCAATTTCAGCGAGGGAAACGACCTAAACATCATCAAACAAATTACTGATTGCATTGAAAGCGTGGAAGGGATTAAGCTTTTAAATGTGGATCCCGGAAAAGCGACCAACAGAACAGTGGTAACTTTTGTGGGCGAGCCTGCTGCTGTGGTAGATGCAGCTTTTAAAGGAATTGCAAAAGCTGCTGATTTAATTGACATGAGCAAACACAAAGGCGAACATCCGCGCATGGGAGCTACCGATGTTTGCCCTTTTATTCCTGTTGCCAACATCAGCATGGAAGAAACAGCTAAATGGGCCACTAAGCTTGCAGAGCGTGTGGGCAATGAACTAAAAATTCCTGCTTACCTCTATGAAGAATCGCAGCCTGATCAATCAAGAAGCAATCTTTCCATCATTCGTGGTGGTGAATACGAAGGCTTTTTTAAAAAAATAAAACTTCCGGAGTGGAAGCCCGACTTTGGACCTGCAGAGTTTCCGGCTAAGCATGGCGGCACCGTTATTGGCGCACGTGACTTTTTAATTGCTTACAACGTTAACCTCAACACCAAATCAGTGAAACGTGCTAACTCCATTGCTTTTGATATCCGTGAAGCAGGCCGCATAAAAACCGATGACAAAGGAAAAAAGGTGCTTGACGAAAAAGGAAATGAAATACGCATTCCCGGAAAACTTAAAGGCGTTAAGGCTATTGGCTGGTATATTGAAGAATATGCAATTGCGCAGGTTTCCATCAATATCACCCGCTTTCGTGAAACACCCCTTCACATGGTATTTGACCAATGTGCAGACAGTGCTCACACAAGAGGTTACCGCGCCACCGGTAGTGAACTGGTGGGATTGGTGCCCCTTCAGGCTATGATTGATGCAGGAAAATATTTTTTAAACAAACAACGTTTATCATCAGGAGTAAGTGATGCTGAGTTAATACACATTGCGGTAAAATCCATGGGGCTTGACGAACTGGCTCCCTTCGATCCTAAAAAAAGAATCATAGAATATGTGATTGAAGGAGATAAACCTGCTCCACTTGTTAATATGAAACTTACTGCCTTTGCTGACGAAACGGCAAGTGAATCTGCTGCTCCTGGTGGAGGTTCAATTTCAGCTTACGCTGGGGTATTGGGCATTTCTTTGGCCACCATGGTAGCCAATCTTTCTGCTTCAAAAAAAGGATGGGAGCCACGCTGGCAGGAGTTTTCACTATGGGCTGAGAAGGGACAACTATTAAAAAATCAACTCCTGTCATTAGTAGATGAAGATACAGCAGCGTTTAACAAAATCATGGATGCTTTTAAGTTGCCAAAAAACTCGGATGAGGAAAAAAATATACGTAAGCAAGCCATTGCTGATGCTACCAGATACGCCATCGAAATTCCTTTAAAAGTGATGGAACTTGCCCATGAATGTATGCCCATCATAAAAGCAATGGTGGAAACCGGCAACCCCAACTCCATTACTGATGCTGGCGTAGGCGCTTTGTGTGCAAGGGCTGCTGTTATTGGAGCTTGCTTAAATGTTAAGATAAACGCTTCGGGATATGACGACAAAGCATTTACTGACATGGCCTTGGCTAAAGCTGAAAAAATTGAAAGGGAAACCATCGAGCTTGAAAATGAAATTTTACGTCTCGTGAATAAAAAAATACACCCTTAGGCGAACTTATTTTCTAGTTATACGTATGTTATTAGTGCGCTCATCACCAAAGGAATGAATTTTAAAGAAAGGTTGCATTACTTCTATTACTCTTTCCCAGTTCAACTGGTGGTAATGCATTTTAAAAAAAGTCAGCTCCTACTCCTTTACTGGTTGCTTTTATTTGGTTGTGTTACCCGTACCTTCGGTAACAAATTCGGCCTGCCTTATTTATTTCTTGATCCCGAATACCTCGGACATGTTAGCCCATTGGCTTTCTTTCTCATCGGCTTTTGCTTAGGTATTTTTATCATGGCTTATAACATTTCCAGTTATATGCTCAACAGTTTTCGGTTCCCCTTTCTTGCCTCCCTATACAAAACATTTGAAAAATATTGCTACAACAATTTCGTGTTTCCGCTGCTGTTTGTGGTTATTTATTGTGTGGCCATTGTTTATTTCCAATCGCAAAATCAAATGCTTCACTGGTGGCAAATCCTTTGGCAGGTAAGCGCTTTATTATTGGGAATAATCATCGTAATTTTTTTAACACTTAAATATTTTCAACATACCAACAAGGACATTTATAAACTTTTTGGTGTTGCCGTAAACGAAGACGATGAAAAAAACAAACAAGTATCTCCCATTCGCGATAACAATTTAAAAAAAGTAAAACGAAGAGGTTGGCGTGTAGATACGTATATGACCTATCCCAACAAACTTCGTTTAGTGCGAAGCACTGCGCATTACAAATCCTTTATGCTGCACTCTGTTTTTAGGCAAAACCACATCAATGCAGCGGTGCTGGAGATGATCATCTTTGTAACATTCATCATCCTTGGGTTATTCAGGGACTATAGCATTTTTAGAATACCCGCAGGTGCAAGTATGTTGTTGTTGCTCACCATGATTATTATGGTGGGCGGTGTTTTTCGTTTTTGGCTACGAGGATGGGCTTATACAGCGCTGTTAGGTGCATTTATTTTTATAAACTTCCTGTCAGGTTTTGAATTATTCAGCTTTAAGAACAAAGCTTACGGGCTTAAATACAACGACAGCAGACCGGAATATTCCATAGCAAAAATGGAAGCCAGTTTAAGTATGGAAAAATTTAATGCCGACCATGCCCGTGGCATTACTGTTTTAAACAACTGGAAAAAAAAGTGGAATAATTCTGGAGTTGAAAAACCGAAGCTGGTTATACTTAACGTAAGTGGTGGTGGTGTTCGTTCTGCACTATTTACTTTCAACAGCATGTTAGCCATTGACAGTGCGCTTAACGGTGAGTTAATGAAACATACACATTTAATTTGCGGATCATCGGGAGGGTTAATAGGCGCATCTTACTATCGCGAGTTGTATCTGCGCAATCATGGAACAAAAAATGTGCAGGATGATAAACAGCATTACCTCGATGCGATTTCTAAAGATGTATTAAACGCGACCACCTTCAGCTTTATCGTTAGTGATGTATTCTTGAACTTTCAACAGTTTAAGTACAACGGCAATACCTACCTTAAAGACCGCGCCTATGCTTTTGAGCAGCAACTCAACGAAAACACGGGGAAGGTTCTAGATAAAAAGCTAAGTGAGTATTATCTTCCGGAATTGAAATCGGAAATACCGATGATAGTAATTGCCCCCACCATTATTAATGACGGTCGTTCTCTTATAATTTCGCCCATGCCCTCCTCCTATCTTTTAAAAAGTAAGGACAACAGCTTGTTTAAATATGCAGTGCCTGATGGCATTGATTTTATATCCTACTTTAAAGATCAGGATGCAGGTAACCTGCGCTACCTTTCTGCCTTGCGCATGAACGCCACCTTTCCTTACATTATGCCTGCTGCGCAAATGCCTAGTGAGCCGGGCATTCAAGTGATGGATGCAGGCATTAGAGACAACTACGGTGTACAAAATTCTGTACGTTACCTTATATCTTTCCGTGAGTGGATCCTGCAAAACACATCAGGAGTGGTGTTTGTGCAGATAAGAGATAATTATAAATACGAACAAAGTGAATTAAAAAGCATCAAAACAATTTGGGAAAAGTTTATGTCGCCATTCAAAAACCTGAGCAGCAATTTTATTGTAATGCAGGATTATGTAAATGATAGCTTTATGGAATATTTGAA
>JAYTNW010000302.1:0-3179 GCA_043748115.1 Bacteroidota bacterium
AAAAAATGGGTTTTAAAAAGGCAACCTTGGGGTTGTCGGGCGGAGTGGACAGTGCATTGGTTACTGTGTTGGCGGCACACGCTTTAGGAAAGGAAAATGTATTACCCGTGATGATGCCCTCTGAGTTTTCAAGCGGCCATTCCGTAAGCGACTCAGAGGCGCTGTGCAGGAATTTAGGTATGCACGTAGAAAAGATAGAGATCAAAAACACTTTCAATAGTTTTTTATCCCAGTTGGCTCCTCTGTTTAAAGAGGCTCCTTTTAATGTGGCCGAAGAAAATATTCAGGCACGCATTCGCGGCACTTTGTTAATGGCTATATCAAACAAGTTTGGCAACATTTTGCTTAACACCAGCAACAAAAGTGAACTGGCTGTTGGCTATGGAACGTTGTATGGCGATATGTGCGGTGGACTAAGTGTGATAGGCGATTTGTATAAAATGGAGATTTATGCTTTGTGCAAATACATTAACCGTAACCAAGAAATTATTCCTTTAAACATTTTAAGCAAGGAACCAAGTGCTGAACTGAGGCCGGGGCAAAAGGATAGCGATTCGTTACCTCCTTATCCGGTGTTGGATGCCGTTTTGTACCAGTACATTGAAAACAGGAAAGGCCCGAGAGAAATTATAGCAGAAGGGTTTGACGAAGCACTGGTTAATCGCGTTTTAAAAATGGTGAACACCAACGAGTACAAGCGTAAACAGTTTGCTCCCATACTGCGTGTATCCGGCAAGGCATTCGGGCTGGGCAGGCGCATGCCTATTGTAGGAAAATATCTTTCTTGATTTTAATCTCCCTCGGTCACAGGGATTACTATTTCAACTTCACCCTCCTTTTGATCGGTGTTGAAAGGAATGCCTCCTATTACCCGCATGGTGATTGTTGTATCAAACCCAGCACCAAAAAGATAGTATTGGCCACACTTTAGTGCTTCCAGGTGAACATGATCTTCGCCAGAGTCTCCAACAAAATAGGTGTCGTAGTCTGATGGTTCGAGGCCAGGCAAATCTTGGGCATTGTATTTTACAAAAACAGTATCGTTGTAATTCCCTTGGTTGTAAATGATTTTGCTATGATGTTTCAAGGTAGCAACAACGGTAAGCTCACCACCAAGGCCGGCATCTTCACATTCTTTACTTTTTTTGCAGGAGCTTAAAGTGTTGATGGTAAAAATAGCAAGCAAAGAAACGGTAGCGAAATTCTTTTTCATGACTTCAGTTTTGTGTTATGTATAACTATTGTTGATCGGATAATGTTTTAAGAAAACTAATTAAATCCAGTTTTTCCTGTTCGGACAGGTTCAGCGGTTGAATTAATCCACTTTTATTGGGATGCAATTTTCCTCCGGAGTTGTAATGCTCTATAACTTGCTCCAGCGTTTGCAGGGAGCCATCATGCATGTAAGGTGCCGTTAGCTCGATGTTACGCAAAGAAGGTACTTTAAATTTTCCTGCATCACTGCTTTCACCGGTTATGCGTGCGCGCCCTGAGTCGGCATAGGAGAGATAGAGCCCGTTATTCCTGAAATTGTAATCGGTAAAATTATATCCACCATGGCAATGGAAGCATTCGCCTTTCTCACCCATAAAAATATCCATTCCTCTTTTTTCAGCATCGGTCAAAGCACTGCTTTTTTTATCGTATTGGTATTCATCAAAGCGCGATTTGCCG
This sequence comes from Bacteroidota bacterium, assembly GCA_043748115.1. Lineage (GTDB taxonomy): Bacteria > Bacteroidota > Bacteroidia > AKYH767-A > OLB10 > OLB10. The sequence continues at coordinate 1,675 of JAYTNW010000302.1, forward strand.
GTAAAAAGTGTACGTTCAAAATTAGCAATGGCACGAACAAGGGTATATGCAGATGGAGGTAGGTTGTATGCTTTTTGGAACAGGGCAGGATACTCCGGGTGTGCAAGCAATCTATCCACCACAAAGTTTACATTAAAATCCATTTCCAGGTGGTTTTCAATGGGTGCTATTACCTGTTGCTCTAAATTAGGAACACCGCCATCCCAAAATAAAGATGGTTGGTAAGCAACATTCAAAATGGTCATGGAATTGCGTTCGGTTTTTTGTCCGTCAATTCCGTTACTGAACTGCAAACCATCGGTCATTTTTTTATCCGTGTTATGGCAGCTGCCACAAGATATGGTGTTGTCACGCGATAAGATCGGGTCAAAAAATAATTTCCTGCCAAGGTCTATTCTGTTTTGTGTAGGACGGTTATCCTCCGGAATATTGGGTTCGGGAAAACCGATCGGAATAGCTAAATCAATAATTTCATTTCCTGTTTTAGGATCATCTTTTTTGCAGGAGGCAAAAGCAATAAAAAAAACAAAAAGACAAAACTGTATTCTCATGGTTCAACCGTAATGGCTCCCTGCCAGTTATCAGCCAGCTTAGAGCTAAGATTTATGTTGGAAGGGGTCATGGTAAAAAGATCAGTGGTAAAGTCAACGCTGTTCAGTAATTGTTGGAGATCAATTTTTAAATTCAATATTTTGTTGTTTCCGCTGGTAACAGTAAAAGGGCTGTTGGAATAATCAAGCTCTCTCTTCATTTTGTCAGAGCCAATGTGATAAATATAACCTTTGTTAACAACACCATTTGCTGCGGCAGTAGTATCTGCAAGGCCTTCCATTTTCATAAATATGTATCCAAAATTCCAGCCCCAGTGCATAGCATTGTTTTGTAAACTGAGAGGATGTCCTTCAGAATATATAGTAGGGTCGCCATGATTGGCAGCGGAGTCAAGTCCGAAAATCATTTTAAAACCTTTGTAGTTTCCAACAGGGATAATTGCCAGCGGAAATTTTTTTTCATTAACATCACCAAGAATCACCGTATCATTTACTGCTATTTCAGTGTTATCATGGCGGATAAAAACTATTTCAGATAAATAATACTCGAAATCAGAAACGCTAAATTGTCTCCCTGTTGCATCCGTGAAAGTGTTAGTATAGTCAACATCAGTGCTGCCAGAAACTGTTTTTATTTTAAACGAAGCCAGTTGCGCTGTGCTTACAGGTATGGAGTCAGTGGGCTTCGGATCAACAATAGCCTCATCTTTTTTACAACTACTAACAGCCAGTAAGAAAACGGAAATCAAGATAAATCGAAATAGCAAGTTTTTCATTTTGTTCGCTTGTTCTTTTTTCAAATATAACATAAACCCTTAAAATAAAAAAGTGGAGGAGGCTATATTTAACCTCCTCCACTTATTAGCTTTATTCTAACTCAAAGGCACTCTGCCAATTACTGGCTATTTTGGTTGCTAGAGTGGTGTTGTTAAAGGTATGGGTTTCGTTTTCAAC
>JAYTNW010000303.1:0-5229 GCA_043748115.1 Bacteroidota bacterium
GTTTTGCGCTACACCAACATTTTAATACTGCCGTATGATCCGATATAAGAAACTATGCTGTGCGTTTAGTGCCCTCCTCCTATTTTTTAATGTTGCCAAAGCCGATGAAGGCATGTGGCTTCCATTTTTGCTAGGGCAGCTCAATGGGGATGCCATGGCCACCCGAGGGCTAAAAATTCCTATAGACTCCATTTATGCTGTCAACAAAACAAGTTTAAAAGATGGTGTTGTGCTTTTTGGTGGCGGCTGCACCGGAGAAATTATTAGTGACAAAGGACTATTGCTAACTAACCATCACTGCGGGTATTCGCAAATACAGTCACACAGCTCCATTGGGCATGATTATCTCACCGATGGTTTTTGGGCTGCCAACATGAGCGAAGAACTTCCATGCCCCGGTTTAACTACCGCTTTTATTATCCGCATTGACGATGTAAGTGAAAACATCATTCCTTTTTTAAGTGACACCATGAGTGATATTACACGAGCGGCCACCGTAAAAAAATTATCAGAAATTCTTGTTAAAAAAGCGGTGGAAGGCAGCCACTACACGGCAGAAATAAAACCGTTTTATTATGGCAACAAGTATTTCATGATTGTAAGTGAAACGTTTAAAGATGTGCGCATGGTGGGGGCTCCACCATCATCAGTAGGAAAATTTGGTGCCGATGCCGATAATTGGATGTGGCCAAGACACACTGGTGATTTTTCGCTGTTCAGGATTTATGCCGGAAAAGACAATAAACCTGCTGAGTTTTCTAAAGAAAACGTTCCGTTCGTGCCTCGCTACTCATTCACTATTTCTATAAAAGGCATTAACCCTGGTGATTACACCATGGTGTATGGATTTCCGGGACGTACCCAGCAATACCTACCTTCATCAGCCGTAAGCACCATTATGGATGTTACAGATCCCAACAGAATTGGCGTGCGCGATGTTCGCTTAAAAACAATGGATGATTTGATGCGTGTAAACGATACCGTGCGCATACAATACTCATCAAAATATGCCAGCATTGAAAACGCATATAAAAAATGGAAAGGCGAAGTGCTGGGATTACAAAGGCTGAAAGCGGTGGACCGAAAAAAAAATGCAGAGGTATCCTTTCAGTCGTGGGCGCTTTCTGATAAAGCAAAAACTGATCAATATGGAAATGTACTTCGTCAACTCAATACGCTGTATGAGGAAAACAAAATGTATTCAATAGCCAATGATTATTATGTTGAGGCAGTTAAAGGAATTGAGCTTCTTGCCTTTGCTGAAAATTTTAAAACGTTGGATCGCTTATCCTCTACAATGCCCGTTGACGAAAAAAAACTAATCGAAGAAATTGAAAAACAAACCAAAGGCTGCGAAGGTTTTTTTAAAAACTATTCACCTGTTATAGACAAACAGCTTTTTGCATCGCTTTTAAAATTATATCGCGACAAAACAGACAAAGCATTGCAAGCTGAACTGGGTTTTATTGAAAGCAAATACCAAGGCGACTATAAAAAATATGCCGATGAGGTATTTGAAAAATCTTTTTTATCGTCTGAGGCTAAAACAAAAAAATTCTTATCTGAATATTCTGCCAAAAAATTAAAGAAACTTCAGGCTGACCCCGGATACAGTTTGTATAAACTATGCTCATTGGCCTTTGCCACAAGAGTAGCACCCGTTTTTGACGAAAACATGGCGCAGATCAATAGGCTGCAACGCTTGTACATGCGCGCGCAGTTGGAAATGAATGATGGTAAAAAGAAACTATATCCTGATGCCAACTCCACCCTTCGCGTTACTTACGGACAAGTGGAAGGCTATGAGCCTCGCGATGGAATAATTTACAAGCATTACACCACCCTTTCAGGCGTAATGGAAAAATACGACCCTACCAATTATGATTTCAACGCCCCTAAAAAACTTTTAGAGTTGTATGAGAAAAAAGACTTTGGAAGGTATGGCAGCAACGGGAACATTACCCCATGCTTTTTGGCCAGCAACCACACCACCGGAGGCAACTCAGGAAGCCCTGTGCTTAATGCTTACGGGCAGTTGATAGGCACCAACTTCGACCGCGTGTGGGAAGGCACCATGAGCGACATTATGTTTGACCCGGACAAATGCCGAAACATTACCTTAGACATACGCTACACCCTTTTCATCATTGAAAAATTAGCCGGAGCTAAATGGCTGGTGGATGAAATGAAGGTTGTGGAATGAGGCGTTAAGCTTTAGTACGATCTATTCCAGGTTTTTACTGTTGGTCAAGAGGCTGTTCTCTCCTTGCCACTGGCACGGTGGCCATTTGTTAATAACTCCCTACAATCCTTTCCCACAGCCCCCTTTTTGTTTATAATTTTATAACGAATGAACAGGGCTGCTCGCTACCTTTGCGAAAAGCTGAAAATCAAATTTTAGAGCTTTATCTGTATAAATGAAATTTACTTATTACGGTCACGCCTGTTTTGCCGTTGCTATTGAAGGCAAAACCATTTTGTTCGACCCCTACATAAAAAGCAACCCGCTCGCAAAAGATATTGATATTAAGCAAATTAAAGCTGATTATATCCTTATTTCACACGGGCATTTTGACCATATTGAAGATGCAGTGGAACTTGCTCAACAAACAGGGGCCAAAGTAGTTACCAATGTAGAGATTGCTGCATGGCTTAAAAAAAAGGGCGTAAATAACCTTCACGCCATGAATATTGGTGGTCATTTTATTTTTGAATTCGGAAAAGTAAAGTGTGTAACTGCAGTACACAGCAGTGCATTACCTGACGGCACTTACGGTGGTAGCGCAATGGGTTTTTTGATTGAATCGAAAGAAATAAATATTTACTATTCTGGTGACACGGCCCTAACCTATGACATGAAACTGATTGGCGACTACAAGCGCATTGATGTGTGCATGTTACCCGTTGGCAACAACTTTACCATGGGTGTTGACAATGCCATTATAGCCGCAGAATTTGTGCAGTGTGATAAAGTAATAGGACTGCACTTTGATACGTTTGAAGTAATAAAGATAAATCACGAAGAAGCAACGGATAAGTTTAGCAATGCAGGAAAAGAACTATTGCTTCCTGAAATTGGAAAAACAATTGAAGTGTGAGACTTGAAGAATTACTGAGTTTGAGACTGAGGTAATTTGCTGATAGGTGGAAGACTAAAAAGATAACAACTAATAAAAACAAAAAAGGCACTCATTAAAAAAAACATTAACCTAAAACTCAAAAAAACCAAATACGCTAAATAAGAAACTAAAAACTTTAAACAATAAACTATAAACTAAAAAAAGACAACGATGGCAAAGATTATAGCAATAGCAAACCAAAAAGGCGGAGTAGGCAAAACCACTTCGGCCATTAACCTGGCAGCAAGTTTAGCAGTGCTCGAATACAAAACCCTGCTCATTGATGCAGATCCGCAAGCAAACAGCACAAGCGGTGTGGGCTTTGACCCGCGCAATATTAAAACAAGCATTTACGAGTGCATCATTAACGATGTTAATCCTGCCGATATCATACTATCCACCAAAACCCCTAATCTATACCTGCTGCCGGCACACATTGACTTGGTAGGTGCAGAAATTGAAATGATCAACCTCAGCAACCGCGAGTACATGATGAAAGAGTCGCTGTCCAAAATTTCTTCAAACTATGAATTTATTATTGTTGACTGCTCACCTTCTCTTGGGCTTGTTACCATTAATGCTTTAACGGCTGCAGACAGTGTAATCATACCGGTGCAATGCGAGTATTTTGCGTTGGAAGGATTAGGCAAGCTGCTTAACACCATAAACATTGTGCAAGCAAGATTAAATCCGGCATTGAGCATTGAAGGCATTTTGCTAACCATGTACGATTCGCGACTTCGCCTCAGCAACCAGGTGGTGGAAGAAGTTAAAACGCACTTCCAACAAATGGTTTTTAGCACCATCATTCAACGCAACACCAAGTTGGGCGAGGCGCCAAGCTTTGGCGAAACCATTATTATGCATGATGCCAGCAGTAAAGGTGCTATTAATTACCTTAACTTAGCACGTGAGATATTGCAAAAGAATAACCTAACCGAAATTCCCATGAACGAAAAAATCATGAGGCCGGAAGAGGTGGCAAAGATGAGAGTGAATTAAAAGTCAAAAAAAATAAAGTCATAAGTCGCCAGTCAAATCGCTTTTAGCGACCAAATCGGTGGATTAAGAAATTCAATACTTAAGAATAAAAATCAAAAGCAAAGCCGGATATTTGCTCTTGTAAATGCTGAAGGTGAAAATACGGAATGTATTTGCATCATAAATTATCATCCGGAGAACCAAAACCAATTGTATTGTTATGAGCCAAAAAAAATCAGGGCTTGGTAAAGGGCTGAGTGCATTATTAGACAACTCTCCTTCAACCATTTTAGAAAAGAAAGATTTTTCTGCAGTAAATACTTCAGGAAACAGCACCCAACTATCCATTGAATTTATTGAAGCCAATCCGTTTCAGCCACGTATAGAATTTAACGAAGAAGAATTGGTTTCGCTGGCTGACTCCATACGCGTTCACGGCATTATTCAACCCATTACCGTACGTAGGGTTACTGCTGACCGGTACCAGATTATTTCAGGCGAAAGGAGATTCAGAGCCTCACAACAAGTAGGATTAAAATCTGTTCCTGTTTACATACGCACTGCCAATGACCAAAGCATGTTGGAAATGGCATTGGTTGAAAATATCCAGCGTGAAAACCTTAATGCAATTGAAATTGCCATCAGCTATAAACGCTTGATAGATGAGTGTAGCCTTACCCAAGAAGAACTGGCAACACGTGTGGGCAAGGACAGAACCACAGTAACAAACTACCTGCGCTTGCTCAAACTGCCTCCTCAAATACAAACTGCCATTCGTGATAATAAAATTTCTATGGGACATGCCCGTGCCATTATCGGACTTGATGACCCAATGATGCAGTTAAAAATTTTTAACGACATTATTGATCGCGACCTAAGTGTTCGCAGTGTAGAGGACATTGTGCGAGGAACCCCTAAAACAAAAAAGAAACCTGCTACCATCAGCGAAAAGTTTTTGAAAGGAATGGAGTACAAGCAAATTCAAAAACGTTTAGAAGATAAATTTGAAACGAAAATTGAAGTAAAACATCGTAAAAATGGTTCCGGACAAATCCTTTTTACGTACTTCTCAACAGATGACCTCAATCGTTTGTTAGATGTTTTAGATGCTTAAACAATAAATGAAAAG
>JAYTNW010000304.1:0-8189 GCA_043748115.1 Bacteroidota bacterium
TCTTCAACCAAATAAAAAACCATGAGAACGCTCACGTAACGCAGTTGATTGCCACCATCAATGCTTTAGGCGGAACCCCAGTAACCTCTCCTACTTTTGATTTTACAGCAGGAGGAAATTTTAATCCCTTCAGCGTGTATGGAGATTTTCTTGCGCTTTCGCAAGCATTTGAAGATACTGGAGTGAGAGCTTACAAAGGTCAGGCGTCTAACCTGATTAGCAATAATGATGTGTTAACCGCTGCATTGCAAATACACAGTGTTGAGGCCCGTCACGCAAGCCAAGTGAGAAGGCTGCGGATGAAAAACGGACAAGATCCTAACAATAAAGGATGGATTAGTGGAAGTTCGCGCGGCACATTGCCTGCTCCAACGCAAGCAGTTTATGATGGTGAAGACAATGTAATGCAAGGTGGCGTGGATGTAACAACTATTACAACCATTGCAAGTGCAAGCATACAGGAAGCATTTGATGAGCCGTTAACCATGTCACAAACACTGGCCATTGCAGGTTTGTTTATTGTTTAAACAATAAAAATAAAAATGATGCGCTACTATTATACTTATGAGAGATTCATGAGAATAATAGTAGCCTTTATTCTTAATCTATTTAACAAAACAAAAAAAATAACAATGACAGCCACAATAATAATAGGCATTTTAGGAGGAATTGGCGGAACAGAATTATTAGTAATCGCATTGATCATTCTTCTTTTATTCGGTGGTAAAAAAATACCGGAGATGATGAAAGGTCTTGGAAAAGGAATTAAAGAGTTTAAGGACTCCAGCAACGGTATAAATTCCACCACCCCTGATGAGCAAAAGGGTTCAAATACGTGACTCTTTAAAATTTATAAGAAAAACCAGTAAATCGCAACTAGGCTTAAGTGGTGTTTAGTAAAACATCCTTAGGCCTGTTTTTCGTTATAGGCGATGTATTGAGTGTTTTAATATTTCAAAAAATTAAACTTTGGCTCAAAATGCTGTTTGTTCTTTCTTAAAATAACTTTTAAGCTTAACTTGACTATAGCCCCCATGGTTCTGCATTTTAAAAATGCTGTTTCATCATAATGCCTAGCTAATTCTTCTTTAAGGTTCAATATTTTGGATTCATCACTTAAGGGTTCCTGCATCATGGAGTCCAAAAGGTCTTTAATCATGTACCTGGCCGCTTTAATTCGCTTGGCAATAAGTGTGTGCTCTTCCATCTGGTATTGCAGTATGGTTTCCGGAGTCATGTATTTGATGGTGAGTTGAACCAGCTGTAAATTGTCTTTAAAAAATTGTGGGAAATACAGGTTTTTCCTCCCTTCGTAACTCTGTTGATCAAAATCAATAGCCCTTATGCGATAATGAACATCTTCAAAGTCGGGTGTAATATCAAAAACATAATTGTAAGAACGCATGTCTCCAAGTAATCTGACAAAACAACGTTCATTAAACTTTACAAATTCCTTGGCAACCCTTACCGGATTAACGCCATCATCTTTCAAATGATTTTTTATAAACTGGTCGCCAGGAATGCCCATGATGTGTTCTTCAATAAGCGTTTCTTTGTTCACGAAATAACTTATGCGGTTGGGCGATAAAATATGCTCCAGTTCCAGTCCGTATATGCGTGATGCATCTGCACGTTTAATGTAAAAATAATCATAGTTGTCATTAAACAAATTTTTGATCCTTATGCGAAAGGGATTAGAATTTCCGAAGGTGCAATAATCTACCCTCTCCACACTTAAATGCTCCATCACTGAAAGGTCACCACCTGTTTTTAGCAGGGCATAAATGCCTGTTAATGCACGGTTGAGGTTTTCCATTTCAGAGGGATGAAAAAATACGGTTTCCCACAACGTATCCTTCCCACTTCTGTCATACAATGGAACGGTGCCTGCATACCTTAGTAAATCCTGATACTGAACCTCCACAATTGCTTCGCGCCCATAATGACGCAAAAACCTTCTCAACTTATCATTAATTGCATAAGATGGTTTTTTACGTGACATTCTTGATCCGGTCATTGTGCCTTGTGTGTGTTTAGCTGGCAGATCAATCTTTGATTAATCTACAAGTTTTGTTTAAAATAGTCGGTAATCTTATTCATCAGATTTACGCGATCTTTGCCCCTCACATTGTGTTCGTATCCGGGATAAACGAAGTAATCTACCTGCTTGTTTAATGTAATTGCTTTTTTGAGGTAAAGTAACGATTGCTGCCACACCACAGTTTCATCGGAAGAGCCATGTATTAACATTAGTTTTCCTTGTAATTTGTCAATGCTATTAAGAAGGTTACTGTTTTTAAATCCTTCCGGGTTGGATTGTGGGGTATCAAAGTAGCGTTCGGTGTACATTACTTCGTAAAGGCTCCAGTCAATCACGGGACCACCGGCCACGGCTACCTTAAACAGGCCGGGATTGCGCGTCATTAAAGTAGTGGTCATAAAACCTCCATAGCTCCATCCATCTACTCCTATTCTTGTTTGATCAACGTACGGTAAACTTTTTAAATACTTCACACCAAACAACTGATCTTCCATTTCTGCTTTGCCGGGATTGCGGAATATAGCCTGCTCAAAATTTTTACCCCTATTTGGGCTTCCACGGTTATCGAGTGTAAATACAATAAATCCTTCTTGCGCCAGATAATAAAACCACAAATCACCTTGTCCACCTTGCCATGAGTTGGTGATCAGTTGTGCATGAGGCCCTCCATAAACATACACAATCACTGGGTATTTTTTTGTTGAATCCATATTGGTGGGATAGTACATGCGGGTGTATAAAACGGTATTATCCTCCTTTTTAAGCGATGATATTTTCATGGATGGCATCTTGAAATCCTTTAATGGATCAGGAGATGTAAGAAGCACTTTGTCTAACATTCCATTTTTATCCAGCAGTTTAATTTTACGAGGCATGGTGCTGGTGCTGTAAACATCAAGTATCTCACCTGTGAGGGTGTTAAAGTTGCAATTATGCACCCCTTCTCCTGATGCCAATGCTTTACTCTTACCATCAGCAAGGGTAACGTAATAAAAATCGCGGTGTAGAGGGCTTGACGCAGTGCAGGTGTAATAAGCCTTTTCACCTTTAGCATCAAAACCTTTAAAATCCGTTATCACAAATTCTCCTTTGGTTAATTGCCTTATTAGTTTACCAGTGGTGTCATAATGATATAAATGATTGTACCCATCACGTTGGCTTTGCCACAAAAACTCATTGGGATGCCCAGGAACAAATATCATTGGAACTAATGGTTCTACATACTTATCATCTTTTTCCTCAAACAATGTTTTTACAAACTCACCGGTAGTTGCTGAGTAGCAATTCAACTTCATATGGTTTTGATCGCGGTTTAGCACAGCCATGTATATATAATTTTCGTCAGGCGACCAGGCAATATTGGTGAGGTACTGATCCCTTGGTTCACCAGTTTTTAAATACGTTATTTTTTCTGTTTTTATGTCGTAAACACCCACCGTTACTTCATGACTTTTACCTCCAGCCATTGGATACTTTATTATTTTAACCGTTGCTGGAGTAACGCTCCAGTTTACAACGGGATAATCGTTTACCATGTTTTGATGCATGCGGTAAAACGCCAACCTATTGCCGCGTGGCGACCAAAAAGTACCTTTAGTAATTCCAAACTCATCACGGTGCACAGAGCTTCCGTAAATTATATTCTCATTTTCTTCAGAGGTAATGGCTACATTTCCTGAACCATTGTTAATGTAAAGATTGTTTTTAACGCGATAGGCTATTTTCCCTGTCAAGGTATCGGCATCAATTCCTTCAGCGCCTTTTTCGGGTGCTGTTTTGCGTATAGGATAAATGCCATAACGGGTAAGGTCATATTCATACTCCACCTCGTTGGCAGTAAAAACAAATCTCTTGTCGGTTTTCCATTTCACCACAGGGAATTTGGTTAAGGTATCAGCTTTTTGCCTTTGCAGTTTTTCGTTAAGGTCAGCCAATGAAATTATTTTTTCGTCCTTAGCCAGCGCTGAACTTCCGGCCCACAAAGCAGGATTACTATCTTGGGCTGTTACGTAGTAGTAATTCTCACTATTGACGATCCAGTTTAATTGCGAAAGATTTTTTGGTGCCAGTGTGGTTCTCACATTTAAAATGGCATCTTCCATGGTTAGTTTTTTGTCTTGTGCCTTACTCTGTAAAAGAGCTAAGGAAGCCATTGCACTCAGTAAAATTTTATACTTCATATCGGACTAAATCAGACTGTAAATAAATAAAAAAGCAGGATACGATGTTCAACATCCTATCCTGCTTCAACTTAAATTGAGAATTATTTTTTCTCCGTATCTTTATCTATAGAAAGTAATTCTACTTCAAAAATAAGGGTTTCATTAGGTCCGATAGAACCGCCTGCACCTCTTTCGCCATAGGCAAGGTTAGAGGGAACAAACAGCTTCCATTTAGAGCCCACAGGCATTAATTGCAATGCTTCTGTCCATCCTGGTATAACTTGGTTTACTCCAAATTGCGCAGGCTGTCCTCTTTCTACTGAACTGTCAAACACTTTACCGTCAGTGGTAGTTCCGTGATAGTGTGTGGTAACTTTATCAGTAGCGGTTGGTTTAGCTCCCGTACCCATTTTAATCACTTCATATTGTAAGCCGCTAGGCAAGGTTGTAACCCCTGAACGTTTTTTGTTGTCGTCCAAATATTTCTGGCCTTTTTCCTGTGCTACTGCTCCTTTTTTCTTTTCTGCTTCTGCAAAATAAGATTGAATGACTTGTTGTGCTGCTGTACTCTCAATTAGCAATTTGTCTCCCTTCATGGCTTGTTCAAGACCTGCTTTCAACAAATCCATTTTTACAACAGCATCAAGGTTGTCTTTTTTAAGGCTGCCGCCAACGCTTGCGCCAATGGCGTAGCTAACAGAGTCTAGCTGGCTGCTAAGTGTAACTGTTGAGGAACTGTTTTTTTGCGCACAGGCACTGAAAGCCGTTACCAGAAAACATAAAACTGCGATTTTACAATTTTTCATTTTTTAATTTAAAATTTTGCGCAAATATAGGCTAAAGTTTCATGCGCTAAAAAGGTGTTTTTCATGAACCTAAAATGGCTTAATCTGTATCCTACAAGCGGGTTAAAACGAAATAAAGTGGTATTAGGCATGCTTATTCATTGCTGACTTCAATCTGCCTGCTATCCAGCTATCGCCAACATCGCACAACCACTTTGTATGCAACTCTTCTTTGTAAGTAAGCAGGTTGTTAAAAACCTTGAGGCTTGTAGTGGATGAAAGTTCCTTGTACTGAGATATAAACTCCTTTAGCGGCTTGATGTCTGATATTTCATTACAACGATAGGCTACATTAAGCCTGTTAAAAAAACCTACACCCCATTTTTTCTCCATCCCCTGTACAAAATGAACAGACTTATCAATTGAACATCCGCTGGCATCATTTACGCTTTCATCAACAGCGAGCACCAAAAATAGAGAATGCAATACCGTAAACGAGGCATGAAGGGTGTTTTGATGGGCTGTCCATTCGGTCACAAATTGCCGTCCTGATTTTTGAATATCATCAATTTCATCAGCGCTTAAAAGCCGGTCGGCCTGGTATATCCAGATGCGCGAATGGTCTGCTAAATTTTCAAAGGGTATATACATAATTTATCAGGTGATCCTCACCACATTTAAAATTCCGTTTAATGCCGAAAGTTTTTTCATCAGTTTGGTTAAATGCTCCGTGTCGTTTACAAACAGCATAATAGTGCCTTCAAAAAGGCCTTCATTGCTTTCAATGGAAATGGATCGCATATTTACTTTTAGCTCGCTGGAAATTACTTTTGTTATATTGTTTACTACGCCAACTTCATCCATCCCTGTCATTTTAATTCCGGCAAGAAAAGAAAGTTGTTTCTGTCCTGTCCATTTTGCTTTTACAATTCGGTAAGCAAAGTTACTCATGAGCTGTATGGCATTGGGGCAATTGACACGGTGAATTTTTATCCCTTCATTTATGGTTATAAAACCAAACACATCATCACCGGGAATAGGATTGCAGCATGGGGATAATTTGTAATCAATTTTGTTAAGGTTCTCCCCTATCACAAGCATGTCTGATGAGCCACGCACATTCTTCACCAGTTCTTCCAGCGTTTGCTCCGTACGTGTTGATTTATGGGCTTTAGGCTGATCTTTGTAAGCAATGGCTTCTTTCAACTGTTTAAGGTCAACAGCATCCATGGCAATGCGGTAAAAAAATTCCGATGCTGACGGTAATTTGTAATACAGCAAAATGTCATTCATGTTCACACTTGCCTCCGAAACTTTGAGGTGCCTCACCTTGCGGTCAAAGATCTCCTTACCCTGCTCAGACAAAACCTTGCGTTCCTCCTTCAATGTGGATTTAATGCGGGCTTTGGCCTTTGCCGTAATAACGAAGTTAAGCCAGTCTTCTTTAGGAAACTGTTTTTCTGAAGTGAGTATTTCTACTTGGTCGCCACTGTTTAGCTTATGCGATATGGGAACCAATCTGTGGTTAATTTTGGCTCCTATACAGCGGCTACCCACCATGGTGTGTATTTCATAAGCAAAATCAAGAGCAGTGCTGTTTACCGGCAATGTTTTAAGATCACCCTTAGGGGTAAAAACAAAAATTTCATCAGCAAATAAGTTCAGCTTAAAATCGTCAACAAAGTCCAGTGCATCGTTATCCGGATTTTCAAGCATTTCTCTGATGCGGTTAAGCCAATCATCAAGTGTAGATTCATGAACGGTTGATTCCTTATACTTCCAGTGTGCGGCAAAACCTTTTTCAGCAATTTCATTCATTCGTTGAGTACGTATCTGCACCTCAACCCACTTGCCGGTGTCGCTCATTACAGTGGTGTGCAATGCCTCATAGCCATTTGATTTTGGTGTAGAAATCCAATCGCGCAACCTGTCTGGATTGGGAACATAAGAGTCCGTAACAATGGAGTATGCTTTCCAGCAATCGGCCTTTTCATTGTCAGGCAACGTGTCAATAATTATACGTATGGCAAACAAATCGTAAATCTCTTCAAACGTTACGCTTTGTTTTTTCATTTTATTCCAAATGGAATTTATGGACTTTGGCCGCCCTTTAATTTCGAACTTAACACCTTGCCTTGTCAATGCATCTTTAACGGGGTGTATAAATTCGGAGATAAACTTATCACGTTCCTTTTTAGAAGCTTGTAGTTTTGATGCTATGGTTTTATAAACATCAGGTTCAGTGTATTTAAGGGCCAGGTCATCGAGTTCAGTTTTTACGTTATACAATCCCAGGCGATGAGCCAACGGTGCGTAGAGGTATGCTGTTTCCGATGCAATTTTTAATTGTTTATCGCGCGGCATGCTGCCCAGTGTGCGCATGTTATGCAAACGGTCAGCAAGTTTTATGAGGATAACCCTAACATCATCACTCAGGGTAAGCAGCATCTTCCTAAAATTTTCGGCCTGCAACGAACTTGACTGATCAAAAACACCGGATATTTTGGTGAGTCCGTCAATAATTTTTTCAGCCACCGGGCCAAACATCCCACGTATATCCTCTAAGGTAATGTGGGTATCTTCAACAGTATCATGCAACAAAGCACAAGCCACAGGAATGGCAGAACGAAGCCCAATTTCTTCAGCAACAATTTGTGCAACGGCAATAGGGTGATAGATGTATGGCTCTCCCGATTTTCTGCGCATTTCCTTATGTGCTTCAACAGCGGTATCAAAGGCAAGCCTAATTAACTTTTTATCCTTACCGTCAAGGTCGGCACGGCAGGCTTTAAGCAGCGAGCGGTAACGTTTACTTATTTCCCTTGCCTCTGCTTGCAAATCAATGCCAGCAGGAGCTACAGCTTTTGTTTTGGCGAGCGCCTCCTGTTTAACATCAGTGTTTTTATTGTGGTCTTCGCCTTGTGGTTCCATCACGTTAAAAGTAACAATTTTTTATTTTAATTAGTTTCATCACCTGCGAACTAAAGCATAATTTATAAGGAACACTCCTGAAAAATGCCATCAAATTTTTCTGATGTAGTGCGTTAACCTAAAGGTGTTTTCTTTAACGCTAAAATCGAAAAATCACTTTTTACCCGCCTTATGGTATTCTTTAATTTACCTAATCCTGTTACTTCCATTTCAACCACATCACCATCTTTAAGCCATTGTGTTTTGAAATTAGGGTCATTAAATAACCCT
>JAYTNW010000305.1:0-7917 GCA_043748115.1 Bacteroidota bacterium
CACACCGGAAAAACGTTTTCGCTTTGCCAACAAATGTGTGCAAAGTGGGTGCAAGCAATGGACTAGCAATGGTTGTGGAGTAATAAAAAAAATAACAAACGCCATTGGCCATGTGGACGAGTCTAAACTCCCGTCATGCAGCATTAGAAAAACGTGCCGTTGGTATTTTCAGGAAGGCTCGCAGGCCTGCATGATATGCCCGCTTGTTGTTACTGATAATATTTAAATACAAAAGGAGTAAGCCAAAAATCCTTACAAAGAGTAGGCAATAATTTAAAAATAACAAACAAAATGCCAACACAAGCAAACCTTCAGATTATGGAGCTGGCAGCTAAAAAAAATACCGACTCATTACAGTTTAAATTCACAGTATTCAATAATAATGATGATACGGCACGAATGGTACGTGTAATTGTTATACTTCCTGTGAATGTGCGTGTACAGGATGTTCAGGTAGAAGAAAAAAAAGCGGGCAGTAAGGGTTACCAGAAAGTTAGCGGAGAATGTAAAATAAGTGACAAGTGCGAGGTGTACTGGAATTCATCTGTAAGCATTAACCGCCCGCAAGGAAGTTCAAGAGAATTTTATGACGCCACAGTATGCATTGACCTTGCCTATTTAGATGTGAATGAAAAAGCTAATGTTTTTATAACAACCGGTTTACCCGAAAATGTTGGCCATACTCCAACGTTTGGAGCTTTTGTTTATGGCGCATTGCCCGATCATGATCCGGCATCCAACTATAAAACAGCAATTGCCTTGTGATTAAATGAACAAGAAAAGGAGTAAGCCGAAAATCCTTACAAAGAGTAGGCAATAAAATCAAGTATTATGAAAAGAAAAGAGTCGATTACAACACTGGGTATATTGTTGTTGATGGCTGTCAATCTACAGGCATTTGCTGATAAGTATACCGATGCAAGAGAAGCCTGCAACAAAGTAATAAACAGCTATGAAACCATACGGTCTCTTACACGAACAGAGCAACGTGGATTGGTGAGTGCAATGTGCGAGGCAGATGATGATGCACGCTTAGAGATTGGCCGCTCCGTTGCAAATCGTGTGGAGAGCATGGTTATGGGTGCTGTTGATGGAATGCGAAGAGACCAGGGGAATGCAGATAAGTTAGTGACAGAAGTATTAAGAGACGAAACCTTTAAAGATAAATGGGACGATTTAAAAAGTTTAAGCAGCAGAATGAAAGAAGTGATGGAGCGAACCGAACGGATGACAAATGGAGTTAAAGGAGGAAACAATCCGGCCTTTGCTTTTATGAGCAAAATGGGAATGGAGGCTCATAAAGATTATTTCAATGCCAATAGTTCTTACGGTATATCGGAATTTGAAGCCGGTGGTAAAAAAATTGACTTTATCACTTATGATTGCAAGTGTGTTGAAGTTAAAGCTGATAACTCCAGCGCTGCCTCCAAAGGGCGTGATCAGGCAAAATCATACAGAGATATACTAAACACCAGCGATGACGCATTCAGCAAGCTCGTTAACAAGGATAGTAGATTTAGTGCATGTAAAGGTAAATTCAAATGGGTTTTGGCCTGCTATCGTTACTGTCCATCCGTAAACGAAAACGGTGAAATTCAATCCTCTTCCATAGGTTGGGTTGTTTGTGATAAAGAGTAAATAAAGTTGCAAGTATTAACCAAATAAAACAAAAAAACATGAGCAAAGTATCAGCATTGAGATTGATAATTATCATTATCATCATCATTATCATCATTATTATTATTGTTGTTCCATTACCCCCCATTCCTCCCGACTGTCTTCAATGCAAACCAGATATGACCGGACGTTTTCTAGAGTACGGTGCATTAATACTAGCCGCAGGAGCTCTTTATTTCACGAAAGATCTGAAAGAAGGCATTGGCAAATCTGATTTTAATAGTGGTCGTTAATGTAATTTATCTCTGGTAGGATCACATGATCCTACCAGAATTTTTCAAATTGAAATTAATAAGAATTAAAAACAAATTAGAAAATATGAATAAATTAATTTATGTAGTTGTAGTGGTGATCCTTCTTGCATCTTGCTCTCCAGAAAAAATCGGTACGTGCCTTGAAACACAACAAGTGGAAGGTATGACAGTACAAACATTTTACAACAATGAGGGCAATATCACAGCCTTAATTATCACTGAAGGAAATTCAGTCCTTGCCGGAAAGCCGATTTCAACCCTTACGAAACGAAAGATGGGTGATGAGGAGTTTAAATGTCTTAAGGCGTGTAAAAAACTGGATGGCTCCTTTGATATGAACTGCGTATTGAAATGCCCGGTTACAAAACAATTAAGCATAGGAACATTTCAAGCTGTAGCCAATTAATATCGCCACTTTCTTTTCATGTTAATATGAAAGTTTGATAAAAACAATTTGCATTAAACGGTCTCATAGGATCCGTTTCCATTACCGCCTTCTTTTAAACTTTTTTACCTTACATCTTTTCACGTGCTTTGCATCAGCAAATGAACATTCTTCTCACAACGCTCAACGCCAAATATATTCACCTGAATTTAGCCATTAGATTGCTTTATTCATTGAACAAGCATCATAAAGGTTTGCAATGGAAGGAGTTTGTGATCAAACAGGATCCTAAAGAAATAGCTTTACAGTGTATGCCTTTTGATGTGGTAGCATTTAGCTGTTACATCTGGAACATCACACAAACACTTGCTGTAGCCCGTGAACTCAAGAAACTGAACCCGCACATTAAAATTTTGCTGGGTGGGCCGGAGGTAAGTTATGAGTATGATGATTTTATTGCTGATCCTGCCATTGATTATATAATTGTGGGTGAAGGAGAAATACCTTTCGCTGCGTTTTTAAATTATTTTCCTGAGGTAACCATGGTTCCCAACCTGGTTTATAAATTAGAAGAAAAAAAACATTTTTTACCACAACAACTGAGCTTTGATTTACAAAATTATTCGCAAATCAACCCCTATATTTTTGATGAGCCCAGTGACCTGTTAAACAAAGTAAGTTACATTGAAACTTCCCGTGGTTGCCCTTACAAATGCGAATTTTGTTTAGCCAGTCTTGATAACAAAGTGCGTTTTTTACCTATTGAAGATATTAAGGCCAACCTGCTTTATCTGATGCAAAACGGAAAGGTCATTAAATTTTTAGACCGCACGTTTAATGTTAAAAAGGATTTTACAATAGATGTTTTTCAGTTTATACTTAAACATCATCGCCCCGGAAACATTTTTCAATTCGAGATCACTGCTGACATTGTTCATCCTGACATTGTCAAATTTATACAAGAGCATGTGCCTCCTGGTTTATTTCGTTTTGAGATCGGTATTCAAACGGTGAATCAAAAAGCAAATTTGCAGGTAAGCCGCAAACAAAATTTTGAAAAGACAGCGTCCGTTATCAAGCAACTGGATAACAAAATTGAAATGCACCTTGACCTTATCGTTGGGTTGCCATTGGATGAATGGGATGATATAAAATATAGCATTGAAGAAGTTTTTAAATTATATCCTTCAGAATTGCAATTAGGCTTTCTGAAATTTTTACGTGGCACACCGGTGAGGGATAAACATGAACAACATGGCTATAAGTTTGACCCCTTACCCCCTTACCAAATCATCAGCAGTAACTACCTAAGCGGAGATCAGCTTATACAAATAACTTTTTTGGAAGAGGCCCTTGAAATTTACTGGAACAAAAAGCGTGCAGCAAACACGTTAAAATATGTAAGTACGCAATATAGCATCTTCGATTTTCTATTGGGCCTTGGTGCCTATTTCAAAAACCATAAAAATTTCCACCACCATACCTTGTTTGATGTGTACGATATGTTACATCAATACATCAACATCACCTTTCCTGAAGACACCACTTTGCATGAATTAATGACGGTAGACTATTACCTTCACCATAAAATAAAACCCGCACCACGGTATTTTCAAGAGGTTAATGCGTTAACGCGCACAACGGTAATCAATCAACAAAAACTCAATCATCATAAATATCGTTTTGCGATTTTACCCTTGTCTTTTGATTTTGCGCACTTTTCTTTAACGGCAAACATAATACCCTCCACTGCCCCACTCATTATTCAGTTTTCTGGCACCGAAAAATCTGCTGTATTTACCCCATCGGTGAACAGCAATGTGGTATTAAATTGACAGTTGCCGGCTGGCGTCCTTGTTTTTAAAATTTATTGCATCTTTTTTTTGTTCACTGCGTAAAAACAGGCTCTTACTTTTTTAGATTTACCCATCAATTCTGACAAAATTTTTCATCGCATTATGAATAAGATAAAAAAATTGCTCGTTGCCAATCGTGGCGAAATTGCTATTCGTGTTTTACGCGCTGCCTCAGAGCTAGGCATTCGCACCGTGGCTGTATATACGTACGAAGACCGCTATTCTCTACATCGGTACAAAGCAGATGAGGCTTACCAAGTAGGAAAAGACACTGATCCTTTAAAGCCTTACTTGGATATTGAAGAAATAATCAGAATTGCAAAAAGTGTTCAGGTGGATGCCATTCATCCTGGCTACGGATTTTTATCAGAGAATGTTAATTTTAACAGGCGCTGCCGCGATGAGAATATTATTTTTATAGGTCCCACACCAGATGCTATGGAGCAGTTGGGCGACAAAGTGGCGGCAAAGAAAGTAGCCATGGCCTGTAACGTACCCGTTATTGAAGGCAATAAAATTCCCCTCACTGATGCCATGACGGCCTTGAGTGAAGCACAGCGCATCGGATTGCCCGTTATGCTGAAGGCCGCTGCCGGTGGTGGAGGGCGTGGAATGCGGATTGTGCGTGAAGTGGAGGAGCTAGAAAAATCGTTCAACGAAGCTAAGCGTGAAGCAGCCAATGCTTTTGGTGACGACACCATTTTTATGGAAAAATTTGTGGATGATCCAAAGCACATTGAGGTGCAGATATTGGGTGATACCCATGGCGCGATTGTGCATTTATACGAACGTGATTGCTCTGTGCAAAGACGGTTTCAGAAAGTGGTAGAGGTAGCCCCTGCCCCAAGTTTACAGCAGATTACAAAAAACAAATTGTATGACTACGCTTTGTCGGTAACCAAATATGTGAAATACAGCAATGCAGGTACCGTTGAGTTTTTGGTTGATAAGGACGAGAACATTTATTTCATAGAAGTAAATCCGCGCATACAGGTAGAGCACACCGTTACAGAAGAAATTACAGGTATTGATATTGTGCGCAGCCAACTATTTATTGCTGACGGATATCATTTAAATGATGTGGTAATTGACATACAGAGCCAACAACAAATTAAATGCAATGGGTTCGCTATTCAATGCCGTATTACAACAGAAGATCCACAGAATGATTTTAAGCCTGACTACGGCACCATCATAGCTTACCGAAATGCTGGAGGCTACGGAATACGCATTGACGAAGGAAGTTCATACCAAGGGGTGAAGATCTCTCCGTTTTTTGATTCCATGATTGTGAAAGTGACTGCATCAGGGCGAACACTGTCAGGTGCTGCACAACGTATGTACCGCGCATTGGTAGAGTTTCGCATCCGGGGTGTTAAAACCAATATACAGTTTTTAGAGAATGTGATCAAGCATCCTGTATTTCAATCAGGCAACGCTACAGTACCGTTTATACAAAAACACACCGAACTGTTTCAGTTTAAAAACAGACAGGACAGCGGCACCAAAATATTGCGCTATTTAGCAGATGTGATGGTAAATGGAAATCCTGACCTTAACGGATTAAAGAACACACGAAAATTTTCACAGCCGCGCATACCTGTTTATGACCCCTTTAGGCCCACCCCCTCAGGTACCAAGCAAAAACTTACCGAATTGGGCCCTGAAAAATTTGCGCAATGGCTTAAAAGCGAAAACAAAATCCATTACACCGATTGCACCTTTCGTGATGCACACCAATCACTACTTGCCACACGTGTGCGCACACTTGATATGTATAAGGTAGCAAAAGCATTTGCACAGCAGCACCCGCAAATATTCAGTATGGAAGTGTGGGGTGGTGCAACATTTGATGTAGCCCTTCGCTTTTTACATGAAGACCCGTGGCGCAGGCTTGAGCTTTTCCGTGAAGCCATTCCCAATGTTTTGCTTCAAATGCTCATTCGTGGCAGTAACGCTATCGGCTATGCTGCATATCCTGATAATTTAGTAGAAAAATTTATTGAGAAGAGTGCTGAAAAAGGAATTGATGTGTTCAGGATAGTCGACTCGCTTAACTGGACAAAAAGCATGAAGGTTTCCATTGATGCCGTGCGAAACAGTACCGACCGCTTGGCCGAAGCCTGCATTTGCTACACAGGCGATATCATGAACCCACAACGAAGCAAATACAACTTACAATATTACATTGATCTAGCTGGTGAACTGGAGCACATGGGCGCACACATTCTAGGCATTAAAGACATGGCAGGTTTGTTGAAACCATATGCAGCAAGCACCTTGATTAGTGAATTAAAAAAACATATCCGTATTCCCATTCATTTACATACACACGACACCTCTGCCATACAATGTGCAACGTATCTTAAAGCCGTTGAAGCTCGAGTTGACGTAGTAGATGTTGCTTTAGGATCGCTTTCTGGCCTTACATCGCAACCCAACTTTAATTCTATGATAGAGGCCTTGCGCGGTACTGAGCGTGAGAATAACTTTAACATTGATTCATTGAATGAGTTTTCCAACTATTGGGAAACTGTGCGCGAATGGTATTATCCATTTGAATCGGGATTACAGGCAGGCACTGCAGAAGTTTATAAACATGAAATTCCTGGTGGCCAGTATTCCAACCTAAAACCTCAGGCTATATCACTTGGCTTGGGCGATAAAATGGAAGAGATTAAAAAGGCTTATGAAGATGTAAACGTATTGTTTGGTGATATTGTAAAAGTAACTCCATCGAGTAAAGTTGTTGGAGATATGGCTTTATTCATGGTCACCAATAATTTAAGTAAGGAGGATGTGTATTTAAAAGGCGAGAACCTCTCTTTCCCTGACTCGGTTAAGAGTATGTTTAAAGGTGATCTGGGTCAGCCTCCGGGAGGATTTCCTGCAGACTTACAGCGTATTATTTTAAAAGGAGAAAAGCCTTACACGGATCTGCCTAATGCGCATATTGAGCCGATAGATTTTGATAAAGAGTTTGATGCGTTTAAACAGAAATTTGATCCTACGCTTAGCTTCTTCGATTTTTTGAGCTACAAATTTTACCCAAAAGTATTTGAAGGTTATTTTAAAAACATACAACAGTATGGCGACCTTATGCCTTTGCCCACCATTCCCTTCTTTTACGGAATGCAGAGCAATGAAGAGATCATTGTTGACATTGGAAAGGGCAAAACCATTCTTATACGTCTCCTCTACATTGGTGATGCTGATGAGAATGGAATTCGTACTGTTTTCTTTAGGCTTAACGGGCAAACAAGAGCCATTGAGGTTAAGGATAAAAACTCTGGCAGTAAAAAAGTGAGCAATGCCAAAGCAAACGGAGAGCTTCACATTGGCGCCCCATTGCAGGGACTGCTTTCAAAAATATTTGTGAAAGAAGGGGATAAAGTAAAACGAAACACTCCGCTTTTTACAATAGAAGCCATGAAAATGGAAACAACCATTACAGCCCCACGTGATATGCAAATAAAAAAATTAGTGCTAGCAGAAAGAACGTTGGTAGAAGCTGACGATTTGGTGATGGAAGTTAAATAGCAATATTGCCGTGCTGAACACAACACATGTTACTCTTCCTGTTGTTCCAGGTTTTCCTTAAACTCATTTTTAATATCCTGGAAAGCAGGATTTAAAAATGTGGCTGTTGACAATACAGGGCCATAGAGTTTAGACTCTTCCTTGGTTTGTTTATTGATAAAATTGATGTGAGGCTCAAGCGTTTTAAGTAGTCCTAAAATTACAC
>JAYTNW010000306.1:0-2927 GCA_043748115.1 Bacteroidota bacterium
CTGCTCCAGTGTTAACCACTGTTATGGTCACATTGGTATCAGGATGCATAATACCTCCACCACCTGTACGGTTGTCGCGTGCGGTTAAACGAAACTTTAATGTTCGTGCTTGATTGGGCAATAGCTCGCCAATAGTTGTTGTGTTATTAATTATATCTGACAATTTTGGAAACGTACGTGAAGGAGAAGTAACCGGAGTAAAGGTTCTGAATTGAGGAGCTGTTGTGGATTGTACATTCCATGCACCACCTGCACCTAAATCCCGTTCTTCCCAAGAGTATGTTAATATATCGCCATTGGCATCGGTTGCAGCACCAGTTAATACAAAAGGTGTACTTATTGGAATAGAACAATTGTATGCCATATTCGTAACTACTGGTGGGCTATTACCTGTAGAAGTATTTGCAGGGCAACTGTTTCCACCACCTGTAGTAATAAAATTAATCATTTCGTCTAAACTGTATCCATGAAAGTAAGCTATGCTGTTAGGAGCTAAGTTATCACTACCACAAATACCGGCATAGGCCTGTATGGTAATTCCACTTCCAGGCTCAAAAGCAGCACTGGAAGAACGGTTGCCATTACAAGATCCTGTAACACTGTTAAAGGTGTGATTTCCTGCAAACTGATGACCCATTTCATGCGCCACATAATCAACGTCAAAGCCATCACCAGTAGGAGAGCCGCTGCCTGTTACTCCACGGGCTTTATTGGATGATGAACACACTACGCCTAATCCGGCTACACCACCACCACCTGTGCTCACCACATGGCCAATATCATAATTAGCACTGCCTATTACAGTGGTACAATTGGTTTGATTTTCGCCCAACATTGTGCTACCGTTTCCATTGGTGTAAGGATCGGTGCTGGCGTTGGTATAAATCAATGAATTATTATTGGCCACCAACACCATGCGCACAGAAAGTTCGTTTTCATAAATCCCGTTCACACGGTTCATGGTAGTAGTCATACCTGATGCAGCACCGCTCACGGTTCCGCCAAAAAATGCAGCATATTCTCCCGTGCATGCAAGCGCTAATCGGTAAGTACGTAGTTGAGTGCCATGCGTGCGGTTAAGGCCATTGTTACCGGCTGCATCTAATTTCAGTTCCCCCACTTGATCGCATGAAAAAACAGAAGTGCGTTGCAGGTCTTTTTTATCATAACAGATATAATCTGTGCTAGTGCTTAAGTTGTATGGGTCAATAAAAAAACTCCCTCTGGGCGATCGCACCATAGCATGAAAACCAAGGTAAGTAAAATCCAGTTTAATGGATGCTGTTACATCATCAATTCCTTTACCCGTATAGGTTTTTATACCCGGCAATTTAGCAGCAAGCCCTGGCTCCATCATGCTGTACTCAAAAATTTCAAAACGCTCAAAGCTGCCATCGGGCATGGGCATTTCAAACAACAAACCATTGGTGAGCATGGATGTTTGCACAGGTTCCTTCGGTGCTTTTGTCAGTAGGTTTTGCATTTCTGTTTTGTCCATGCGCAATGTTTTGTAAACTGTAGGAATAGTGTAGCGCTCACCGGAAGCAACCACTTCCGTTGTGCCAATCTGTTTCCAGATCCTTGAGGTAATTTCATTTTGCGCAAAAGCACTGCATGAAATAAACGTGGCCAATACAACAGCCATGCCTTTTGAAAAAGACAATTTCTTCATTGTAAAATTAGTTTGATATTATTAATTGATTTGTTAGCAGCAATAT
Source organism: Bacteroidota bacterium (assembly GCA_043748115.1). Lineage (GTDB taxonomy): Bacteria > Bacteroidota > Bacteroidia > AKYH767-A > OLB10 > OLB10. Next base: position 1,719 of record JAYTNW010000306.1, read on the forward strand.
TAGAAAAATCAAACCATTTTACAACTTATATTTAACAAGTGAGTATTATTTTAAAATGAGCTAAATGAGTAAAGGTAAAATGAGAACTAATATGCACTAGATCCTCAGCCAAAAGAGAGGCATTTTAAGTTGCGTAGAGCGGGGAAAATCCCTTTACATTGGAAAAAGGTAATTAGTTAACTGCCTTTAGCCCTTAGTCTGCTCCTTTATCTTCTCTTCCAACCACCTTAGATCAGCTACCTGTTTTACATTTTTAACTTCAGATTTTAATGCATTCACTTTTGCTATGCGGCCTCCAGATCTCAAAAGTTTTAAAGTGTATTTAACTAAATTTTTAAATATAGTTCGCTGGTACTCGCTGATGATTTTATTTCGTTTTAAAAATATTTTAAAAGCAGCTACATGAAACAAAAACATTTCTTCATCACCTTGTTCGTAATAGGTTTTAAGTAAGATGCTTTTGGAATCTAACTGATAATACAAATCAGTAAATTCTACCTCCTGTAATAGTTTTAACACCATGTGGTAGCGCTTGTCAAAAAAATACCAGTTGGCCATGTTATACATCATTGCATTTTTTCGATCAGCCGGAGCTAGGTAAACATTGTAACGCTCAATAAAATTTTTTGCCCACTCTTTTTCGCCTATTCGAAGCGCTATGGTTACTACGTTTTTATATTCCCATTGCGAAAAATAATCAGCGTTCATAATTTTCTTATTGGAAATGATTTGCTGGTATATGGAAAACAATTCAAGCTGATAGTCAACGCGGCCGGTATTGATTTTTTTGACACAATAATTTTTAAGCAACTGGTATAGGTCACGCTGTTCCAATGCAGGGAAACTATCCAGCGCATCCCTGAGTATGTTTTTCAGATCGTTAAAATGGTTTTCATTTTCCGGTTCTGTTAGGGTCATCATCACCTTGTAATAAACCCTGATGGCTGCTTCGTTTCTAAAGACCTCTGAAAGAGCTAGCTTTTTTATTTCGTCCAGCAGGGTTACCTGAAAGTTCCCGGATAAGATATTCTGGGCATTTATAACATCACAACAAAGTTGAAGTTTCTTTGCAATATAATAACAATCTAATTGATGCATGGCCTCATCAAAAGGAAGTTTGTGTTTTCGGCTTTGGTTTTTGGCAAGGTGTGTAATGTGTGTTTGCAATTGCTGAAAGCAGAACATGTAATACTCCGCTTCTTGGGTACC
>JAYTNW010000307.1:0-4310 GCA_043748115.1 Bacteroidota bacterium
GTTTACATTAGCGGTGAAACCATCCTGGTCTTCTGCCTTAAGTACAAAATTCGGCAAGTCAGTAGGGTTGACATATAATCCTGTTACGGTATAAAACAATAATGTGTCATTGGCAGCCATTACAGTAGCAGGTGTGTTCCTATTGGCGGCTGAAATCGCATCCACATTTGCTGGAACATGGTTAGCCATTCTCATGGACTGAGCAAACAAACCTTGGCTTGCCACAATCATGCTAAGAAATAGAGTAATTTTCTTCATGTTTTTTTATGATTTTTATTTTTTTGAAACACAAAAGTAGTGTTTTTAAGCATAAAAAAAAGTCCGCCATTTTTGGCGGACTTTTTAGTTTCATTTATGTGTTTAATGCTTAATGCTTAACAAATTTTGATGTGGCAACAGCACTTCCGGTACTTACGGTTATTGTGTAAATGCCAGATGCAAATTCAGACACTGGTAAAGATACTTTGTTAAATCCGCTGTTTGCACGAATATTCGAGCTGTAAATTTCGCGGCCAGTTACGTCCTTCAATTGTACATTAAGGTCAGCTCCACTTTTGGTGTTAACGGTAAAGTTTAATACTTCGCTTACAGGAACAGGATAAACATCAGAAATGCTGAAGTTGCTGTTGTTTAATTCATTTAAACCTGTTGGGCAAAGTGGGTCACCTTGAAGCAATAAATTAGCCATTACAGATTGCCCTGTAAATGTGCATGATACATCAAGTGTATAGGTGGTAATAAGATTGCCTGCTGCTCCTGATGCACCTCCAAAGGAAATTGGAGTTAAATAATATATTGCCCCTGCTGGAAAGATAGTGTTGTCGTTAACTAAGGTAATAGTAGTATTGGCAGAAATGGCAGGAGTACCTCCAATAATGCTAGGATCGCTTAATGGATCATTGTTGCCACTAATGTCAGCGGTTGATACCAAAACAGCCCAACCCGATTCAATTGCTGATGTTGCATTGGGAGCAATGGCACCTGTGGTAGAAAAAATTAAAGTGTCGTTGAAACATACTAAGCCAGCGTTTACCGTTGATGTACCGGCAGTGGCTAAGCCGCTACCACAATCAACAACTGCTAAAAGACCGTTGAATTTCCATGCTCCACCTACACTTGGTGTAGCAACAGTAATAAATTCTCCTCCGAAGCCAGTAATTGAGTCAGAAAAATCGATAGCTGTGTGGGAAGCGTTTAGGTCCAAATTGTTCCATGAAGCACCAAGATCATTACTAAATGATGATCCGAAGCCGAAAGCAGTGGAGGAGCCACCACTTACTAATATGTTGGTTCCCGGTACTCCTTCTACTTCTGTTGGATACATCGTTCCACCTACGGTTACGTTGTTCCAAGTGGCACCACCGTCAGTTGTGCTTTTTACAATGTACGTTCCTGCAGTAGCATCTGTTTGCACCACAATGCCATTGCTGGCATCATAAAAGGCAATATCATTAATGTCTTGACGTGTAGCTGCTGTAGATGCTGGTAAGCCTGTAGCTGTTTTAGTCCAGGTAACACCCATATCTGATGATTTATATACATCACCATAAGTTGTTCCAAACCAAATGTTTCCACCAGCTGCGGTAAACAAGTTGGTGATACCAAATTCTGCTGCATTTGTTAGAACAGGAAGGTTAGCATTTGCAGTACGTGTCCAGTTTAAACCACCATCTGTGGTAGTCCAAATCTCGTATTTGTTTGGCGCAGGACCGGCTGGATCTCCCATAACCACTCCGTTGTTGGCATCAGAAAAATAAACAAAATCAGCAAAGGATGTTGCCTGAGCGAACATGGTAGGTAAGCTTACTTGATTCCATGTTGTTCCGCCATCTATGGTTTTAAAAACACCACCACCACCTGTAGTTAGGCTCACGGTAGATACGTAACAAATAGAGGCATCTATTGGCCAAATGTTCGCTACAATGTCTCCTCCGGCAGCAATAGTACCGTGGGTCCAAGTTGCACCACCGTCAATTGTGCGAACAAAGTCGGCTGTGTAACCGTTTGTTGAGCCGGCATCAAAAGGATTTCCCCAAACCACATTGGAGTTAACCACTTCAATGTCGTTAATGTATCCGTCATATGGCAATGGCACATTTTGGTTTGTCCATTGCGCACTTGCAGCAAGCGTGCATACTGCTGCAGTAATGGTGAGTAAAGATTTTCTCATGTTAAATATGTTTAAATTATTTTATTTTGAATGGCAAATTTAACCATTTGAGGGACATTAAAAAATTGCATCGTAAACGCCTGGTATAATAGTGCCTAAAAGCTTTATAGGCAATAACAAATCAACTGGTTCATTATCATCCACAACAAGCTAAAAAAATCCTTCTTGCCTTTAAGAGTTACTGTGTAAGTTGCTGGAAAATATCTTCAAGGCGTCCTTCTTCTTTTTGCATGGAAAGTACTGCAATATCCAAGCTTACAGCGAGGTTAAAAAGTGCCTTGCGTATATCCACATCACCGGTGTGGTACACTTTCCAAGTGTTGCCGCTTACATTTTTTACAGAACTAACGTGTGCTACCTTCTTCAATAAGGAGGCATCTATTGGTTTGTCAAATTCAACGATTACCACAAGCTCAGGTTTAATTTTGTCGCGTAAAAGCGCGGTGGTATCATCTGCAACAATCTCACCTCTGTTAATGATAATCACGCGGTCGCAAATGGCCTCCACCTCCTGCATAATATGTGTGGATAAAATAACGGTTTTTTCTTTGCCTATGTTTTTTATCAGCCCCCTTATTTCAACAAGTTGATTGGGGTCCAAGCCGCTGGTAGGTTCATCTAAAATTAAAACTGCAGGATCGTGAATCATAGCTTGGGCTAGGCCTACACGTTGCCGGTAGCCTTTAGATAATGCCCCAATTTTTTTTTTGTACTCTAACTGAAGTCCGGTAATTTCTATCATTTCGGCAGCTCGTTTTGCCGCGTTGACCGCAGGCATGTGAATGGCTCCAATAAAAGCAAGGTATTCTTTTACGTACATGTCTGTATAGAGCGGATTGTGCTCAGGCAGGTACCCAACATTTTTTCTTACACTAACCGATGCTGCTATGGTATCAAACCCCGATACAGTAACGGTGCCTTCCGTTTGAGGGATAAAGCAGGATATGATTTTCATCATGGTTGATTTACCTGCTCCGTTGGGGCCTAAAAATCCAACTACTTGCCCCGTTGGAATGTCAAAGGATACATTGCTTAATGCGCGCTGCTGGCCGTATAGCTTGGTTACATTTTTTACTGATACCGACATTTTTACTTTATTTTAAAGTTTGGCTGCCAAACGATCCAGTACAGTCTGAATTAAGTTGTGCATGCTCTCCTCGTATTTTTTAGAAAACTGCTGGGCAATACGATTGGCCACAATAACATTTACCGCACAGCAATGATGTCCTAATATTTTTGCAAGGCCATACATTGCTCCTGTTTCCATTTCAAAATTGGTAACGCGGTGGTCACCATGTTTAAAGGTGTTTAACTTTTCAATCATATCAGTTCGTGCCAGCTCATACCTAAGTACCCGCCCCTGTGGGGCATAAAAGCCTGAACAACTTGCTGTAATTCCTTTAAACATTCCTTCTGACAGGATAGCATCCATTTTGTCGGAGCACTTGGTGAGATAAGACTCGGGCAACTTACTCATGTTTGGATAGTGTAGGCGAAAACTATCTATAATCGCTTGTTCCTCGTCAGTGTTTACATATTTGTAAAAGTTTAACAAGCCGTCAAGACCAAGGCCATAGGATGAAAAGACAAACGAATCAACAGGGATATCCTTTTGAAGCGCGCCTGATGTGCCAATACGAATGAGATGTAAACGGGTAAGGTCTTTTTTAATGGTTCTAGTTTTCAAATCAATGTTAACCAGGGCATCCAGTTCATTGTAAACAATGTCAATATTATCAGTTCCAATGCCTGTTGAAATTACTGTTATCCGTTTTCCTTTGTAGTGACCGGTGTGCGTTACAAATTCGCGTTTTTGTTTTTTTACTTCAATGCTGTCAAAAAAAGAACTCACTTTTTCAACACGTTCCGGGTCGCCAACGTTTATTATTACATCAGAAATGTCTTCGGGCAAAAGATTGAGATGATATACGCTTCCGTCTTTATTTAAAATGAGTTCCGACTCAGGGATCTGTTTCATAAAATTTGTTTTTGAAATAAAAATAAAATGCTAAAGTAATTATTTGAAAGCATACAAAAATATCGCTTCAAGGTTGTGAACAAATGTTTATGGATAAAATAAAACGTTTGTGCCATATAATATTCATGTGTGTAAACGTTTGAAGTGTTATATTTGCTGTAC
>JAYTNW010000308.1:0-8161 GCA_043748115.1 Bacteroidota bacterium
AGTACCAGAGATTAACGGAGCGTATTTTTTCAGGTGTTATGGTTGTTAGCCAAGGTAAAAGTCGAAATGCTTTACAAGAAGGGTTTGCAGTTCTTTCAGGTAAAAAGGAATTTTCTGTTAATGTTCCTTTGCTAGCGCAAGTGGTTAACTCCATTTTTAAATCTAAGAAAAAAAATTGACAGAAATTGCAGTTAAGCGGTGTTGTGTGAGTTTATCAGCGCAATAGCATTCGTTAACCGTTGCAATCCCTCTCCCTTTACAATCGCATAAGCAACCTCTGATTTTATTAATTCATTTTCGTAGATATCAAAAAGTTCTTTTCTGCTATTGGGGTGTTCTCTCAAAGGGTCATACTCCCATGGTAGGTCAATATCGCAAAGCAGGTGCAGGAAATAATTGCCGTTATCTAATGCATTCAAAATCCAAGGTTCTGTTTTTTTGTATTTATAATCACTCCATACTTTTATCACCAACAAGTTGGTATCGCAAAACAAAAAGCGTTTAGTCTTAGGCTGTAACTTATTCTCCTCTGCCAGTTGCAGCCTGGCTATTTCCGACAAATCATTATAGGTATAGTTTCTTCCCAAATTGCTCAGGTAAGGTCTCGCCATCTCGGGCACCCATGCTGTTTTAAAGTGTGCGGCCAATTGTTGGGTGAGCAGGCTTTTTCCTGTGGACTCCGGGCCTACAATGGCAATTTTAAGCAGACTCATTATTGATTAAATGGGTTTGCCATTTGAAATATCCGATCACCGCCATTATCATGTAAACAAAAAATAAAATAGCATAAAGGGGTAATCCTTTGTACAGATAAATTCCAATGTAAATAATGTTAACGTCAATCCACACTAACCAGTTTTCAATTTTCTTTTCGGCTAAAAGATATTGTGCAGCAAAGCTTAGTGAGGTAGCAAGTGCATCCCAATAAGGCAAAGATGCTGAAGTGTAGGTTTTAAAAAAATAACCCATGCCTGCCGTGAGTACCACCACCAAACCTATTAATACAAACACCCATGTTTTTGATGCATGGGTCACCGCTTTAGTGCCATTGGCCTTTTGACCGCGAAGCCATTGGAGCCAACCGTAGTTTATCAATATAAAAAATACAATTTGCTGAAGTGAATCAGAGTATAATTGCTGGTGAAAAAAAACAAAGAACGATGCAACTACATAAATTAGGCTAACAGGAAAGTAAAGCAATTTTTCTTTTATGCCCAAGTAAATTCCCCATATGCCTGAAATAAAACCCACCCATTCAATGAGTGAGAAACCGACTATGGAATATTGTAAAAGATGAAAAAGCATTCTATAATTAATGGGTAATGGCTTTGTTGAATTTGTTTTTGATAAGGGCAATATCCATCATCAGTTCAGGGTGGGTTTCCAGTGCATTTCCAATGACGAGTAAATCAGCTCCTGCTTCAAAATTCTCGGCAGCTTTTGCGGCAGTACGAATTCCTCCGCCAACAATAAGCGGGATGTCAATTGCATTTTTTACTTTTTTTATCATTGAAGAAGATACTGGCCTGATGGCGCCACTACCTGCTTCAAGGTAAATGAGTTTTAGTCCCAGCATTTCTCCCGCTATAGACGTTGACACTGCAATGTCCTCTTGGTCGTGAGGTATTGGTTTGGTGTTGCTGATGTATTGAACAGTTGTAACATTACCACTATCTATAAGCAGGTAACCTGTAGGGATAGCCTCTAATTTTTTTTCTTTAATAAGCGGGGCACTCAGCACGTGCTGACCAATAAGCAAATCAGGATTGCGGCCTGAAATGAGTGATAAAAATAGTACAGCATCTGCATGACCTTCCACATGTGTGGCATTGCCTGGAAAAATTAACACTGGTAAATTGCAGTTTTCCTTAATGGTGGCAATGGTCTCTGACATATCGCCTTTGGAAATAATGCTTCCCCCAACAAAAAAATAATCTACACCCCACTGCAGGGCATAGTGGCAAAGGCGTTTTATTTGTTCACTATTGGCCTTGTCAGGATCAATTAGTACGGCTAATTGTTTGAGCCCTTGGGATTGGTGATGTATTAAATTTTCGTAAACGTTCATTCTGATGCAAAGGCGAGTAAAAGATTGTTTTTTATGGTATAATTTACTGTGTAAGGGCAAATATCATTATTTAAAATCAATTCTGCTGTTACACTTCCTTCATTACTTAAGTGGAATGGTTGCACCCGAAGATTAAGCTTAAAGTCAAGCGATTTTTTGCCATACATTTTATACACAACTTCCTTTGCGCTCCATATCACGTATAATTGTTCACGAAGCTTAACGGAGTTTAAAAATGCGTTTTCATCGGTACGGATAAATTTTTTGGCCACCCTGTCTATACGTTCATCAATCAGTTCCACATCAACCCCACAATTTAAGTGCGGGTGGTACATCACACAAACATGACCGTGCGTGTGTGAAATGGAGATGTGTCCGGAGGGGCTATCAAGAAAGGGTTTGCCAGAGTCGTTATAACGAATGTCAAAATAATTTGACGGAAGCATTTCATGCAGTAAAACACGAACGGTAACCCACTCTTTAATGCGTCTTTCGTGGGTGTAATGGGGCGGTAATGGGTACTGTCCCTGCCTACGAAGCATGGTTTTGAGAAAATCATAGCTCTCCGTCATATTCCATAGCCCAACTAGCGAGCCGAAATTGTTTTTAACAATTGAAACTAAGGGCATAATTAAGTGTTGTTTAAGACCTCTAAAGTTGGTAAATTTGCACAAAATTTTAACAGGATAAAATATAACATCATCAATATGTCAACAATCACAGAAAAAAAGGTGAAATTTAAAGTAAAGGACTTCTCCTTGGCTGAATGGGGCCGCAAAGAAATTAAATTAGCTGAGGCCGAAATGCCAGGGCTTATGGCACTACGCGAAGAGTTTGGTAAGCAACAACCGTTAAAAGGAGCTCGTATTGCAGGTTGCCTACACATGACCATTCAAACAGCCGTATTAATTGAAACATTAAAGGCTTTAGGTGCTGAAGTAACCTGGAGTTCTTGCAATATTTTCTCTACCCAAGATCATGCTGCCGCTGCCATTGCAGCTGCAGGTATCCCTGTTTATGCCTGGAAGGGTATGAATGAGCAAGAGTTTGACTGGTGTATTGAACAAACATTATTTGCTTTTGAAGGTGACAAACCTTTGAATATGATCCTTGATGATGGCGGTGACCTTACCAACATGGTTTTTGACCGTTACCCTGAATTAATTAAAGACATCAAAGGATTAAGCGAAGAAACAACAACAGGTGTACACCGCTTATATGAGCGTATGCAAAAAGGTACGTTACCAATTCCAGCTATTAACATCAACGACTCTGTAACCAAATCTAAATTTGATAACAAATACGGATGCCGTGAGTCGTTACAAGATGCAATCCGCAGAGCTACCGACTTAATGTTAGCCGGTAAAGTGGCTGTTGTAGCTGGCTTTGGCGATGTTGGAAAAGGTTCTGCTGATTCATTAAGCAGTGCAGGTGTACGTGTTATCGTTACTGAAATTGACCCCATTTGTGCTTTACAAGCTGCAATGGAAGGTTATGAAGTTAAGAAAATGGATACTGCCATACTTGAAGCCGATATTATTGTAACAGCAACGGGTAATCACAATATTATTGTTGATCGTCATTTTAAAGCCATGAAGCATAATGCAGTGGTTTGTAACATCGGTCACTTCGACAATGAAATTGACATGGCATGGTTAAACAAAAACTATGGCAAATCAAAAGATGTTATCAAACCACAGGTTGATAAATATACCGTTGATGGAAAAGACATCATCATACTTGCCGAAGGACGTTTGGTAAACCTTGGTTGTGCCACCGGTCACCCATCATTTGTAATGAGCAACTCATTTACCAACCAAACATTAGCTCAATTAGAGTTATGGTTGAACACCGATAAATACGAAAACAAAGTTTACACCTTGCCTAAACATTTAGATGAGAAAGTAGCGCGTTTACACTTAGCTAAAATTGGTGTTGAATTAGAAGAATTAACTCCAAGCCAGGCTGATTATATTGGAGTAGATGTGAAGGGGCCGTATAAGCCAGAGTATTATCGTTATTAATATTTCGGAATAATATTTTGATAAGGCTGCCCATTGGGGCAGCCTTTTTTTGTGACACTTGTTTTTTGGAAAACCTAATTTTTACAAAATCCAATCATCCAAAGAATAGTTGAAACTACCAACTTCAACGTTTCCCCTATGGAATGGGAAATTTCTATTCAAAGTATGAGCGTTAGGGCAAAATCTAATTTTTATTTAAAACGAATATTACTTGATCGCCCTACAATGATTTTGTGTGCGTTATACATCTTTTTAAACTTTGCCGAACGTGAGTAGCGTTATTGACCGGCTTCCCACGAATAAAAATTATGCCTTACATCCAACACAAATCCTTCCTGCAAATAAAGCAGGTTGCCTATTTTATTTTCTTTTGATGTTTCTAAGGTAACGCTGCAAGCATTTGTTTGTCTGCACAATTCTTTCGCTCTTTCTATTAAAAGTTTGGAGTACCCCTTTCCGCGGTGCTCTGGGTGTATAAACAGATCGTTGAGTAACCATACTCTTTTCATTCTTGTGGATGAGTACAAGGGATACAATTGTACAAATCCTGTAACCTCATCGAGCTTGCTTATACTGATAAAAATCTCAGATTCATTTTTTAATATTCTTTCTTTTAAAAAAACAGTAGCAGCATTTGCATCAGGGGGTTGCTGGTAAAAATTGCGATACAGTTCAAAAAGAGTAACTAATTCATTAAGATGTTGCAGAGTGGCTTTTTCAACTTTCATAAAACCTGCGTTAAGTTTTTGCGAAAATAGGCAACTGCTGAAAAAAAACAATCCCGCACATTTAACAGCGCGGGATTGCCAACTAAAAACTAACCTGAAAAACTTATAACTTATTTAGTTACGTTAGCCAGTAGTTTTCAGATTCATTTTTTTTAAATATTAGTTGTCTTCCATTTCGTTAACGTTTCCATTTACTTTTCTGATGGTTTGCCAATTGCCGTCTTTATCTTGCTGTTGTATCTCGTAATAATCCACACCCTCTTTCCACCCTTCATATGGTGTCCATTTTAAAGTGGAGCCTTCCATTGGATTAAGCTCACCGTTCAACAAAATGGTTTTAGATAAACTGTTTAAACCACCACGTATGCCGCAAATATTTTCAACCTCTATTTTGTATTGGTAGCTTTCTTTGTTCACATCCACGTCACGATCAGTGTAACTTGTCATGGAAGATGGGAGTGTAGCTACCAAATTAAACCTACCCGAGTCAGCAGCCGATGAGCGATAAAGATGATATTGAGTGATCAGCTCCGGCATGTAGGCGGGCTCGTTCCATTCCGTAAGGGTAAAAGAGTTTTCTTCTACAGTAGATCGTGTAATGGCAGTTACCTGTGTTTCCAGTAGGCTTACAGGTGTAGCCTCTGCCTTATTGCTTTCTGAGGTGAAATTCTGGTTGCAAAGCCCTGACGTTTCGATGCGATACGAATACAAATGAGAGCAGTATGCTGTGGTGTCAATATAGCTTTGAAGCGTGTATGGTGTTTCAGCAAGAAGATCGAAGTTTTGACCGTCTTCACTTCGGTAAATTGCGTAGTTTTCAAAATTACAACCTTTGTAGCCCGTCCATTGTAACGAAATTTTTCCCGTATCCGCTTTTGCCTGTAGGTGCACGGTGGCATGCGTTGTAGAACTGTCTAATTCATAAGCCCTGCTACAGTTGTTCACCACTTTTACTTTGTACTGATAGGATTGCGATAGTGCGTTAACCAGGGTGTCAATAAACGTAGTGGTAGGGTTGAAGCTACTGTTGCTTCCGTTCAGCACGGAGTAAATTTGTTTGAATGACTGCCCATTGTTATCTGATCGATAGAGTTCATAATGGCTAACATTTAGGGCAGCACTATTTTGCCATTGCACACGGGCAGTTTGGCCATCAAGCACAGTTGCATAGTGTAAAGGTGGCGCTTCAAGTGGATCGCTATTGATAGCATGAATGTAATTTGAGGTTATTGCAGTATCACTACACACGTTTTCATTGGTTGCAATTAAAGATACTGTGTAATATCCCGGCTGATCATAAACAAGTTGTGGCAGCGCATTAACTGATGTTATTCCATTTCCAAAATCCCAGAAATAATCAATGTTAGAATTTTGTGTGGATTGATTAATAAAATGGACTGCGAGTGGATCACACCCCTCTTGTACATCTGAAGTGAATGCCGCAACAGGTATGCTTACTACTTTGATCCTGTTTACACTGATCACAGAGTCAGCACAATTATTATTAGAAGCTATTAATTTTAACGTATAATTTCCGGCTGAAGAATAAGTGTGTTTGGGGTGTAACGTGGAGGAAGAAATCCCATCACCAAAATCCCAATGGTAGATGGTGGCATGGGTTGAAGTGTTTTTAAGTGTTACTGTATTGTTTACGCAAACCACAGTGTCATCAGTAGCAAATGAAGCTGATGGTGTTTCAGACACTGTAATCAGTTGCGGATGTGTATAGACCGACTGGCAGCCGTTGCTGTCGTTAACAATAAGTGTTACTTCGTAAATTCCAGCCGCATCAAAGGTGTGCGTTGGAGAAGATAATTTTGAGCTGTCGCCATCGCTAAAATTCCAGAAGTGTGACGAAGCTCCTGATGATGAATCGTTAAAGGAAATCGTGTAAGGGCTGCATCCGGATGTGCCGCTGAAATTAAATTTGGCAATAGGGCCGGGGATGATAAAGGAAGAATTGAGCGACCTTGTTGCTGAGCAACCTGCGCCATCTATAGCGGTGAGATTTACTACGTAAGTGCCCGGACTGGTGTAAATATGGTCAGGGTTTTCCTGTGTAGAGGTTGAGCCGTCACCAAAATCCCACAAATAGGTTTGAGCACCTGATGAAAGACTTTGGAAGGTAGCTATTACTGGGGCGCATCCACCCGTAGTGGCCATGCTTAAATTTACTTGTGGACTTGTAACGGATACCAACGAGTCGCTGTGAAGTGTGTCACGACATCCGTAACTATCCGATACAATAAGGGTTGTTGAATAATTTCCGTTATACTGATAAATATGTTGAGGGCTTTGAACAGAAGCAGATTTTCCATCGCCAAATGCCCAATTCCATTGTGTACTGTTTAACGAAAGATCTGTGTATTGGACAGTAAATGGCTCACATCCTGTGCTGTCAGATAATGCAAAGTGTGCTTGCGGTAAGAAAATATTATCTTTTTCTATGGTTTTTTTGCAGCCGTATAGGTCGGTTACTATTAATTTTATTTTACCGGACGGAATGGTGTCAAACGTATGCGAAGGTGATGCAGTGAATGCTGAATCGCCATCACCAAATGACCATTGCCATTGGTTTACATCGTTACTGGAATCTGCAATGGTTATGGTAATGGGAAGACAACCGTTGGATCGGGTGTATGAAAAATCAGCATAATAGTCGGGTACATAAGCAGCGTTAGTAAGTGTTTTAGTGCTGCTACAGCCGTTTCGTGTTGTTGTAAGGCTAACATCATAATACCCTGTTGGCATGGCGTAATAATAAAACTTCGTGTAATCCTGCTGGGTTGATGAGGTTCCGTCACCAAATGTCCAGTGATACTGATCGCCCCCAGTGGATGTATTTTCAAAAATAAATTTTATCCAAGTGCAATTTGTTTCAGGGGTGTCCACGGTAAAATCAGCAATGGGTTTACTCACCTCCACAGCTTTTGAGTATGAAAACGTAGTCAAACATCCTGAAGCATCGGTTACCGTTAAACTAACGTCATAAAAACCAGAGTCGGCATAGCTGTGGTAAACGGTATTTCCTGCAGCAGTATCTCCGTCACCAAATTGCCAAAGATACCCGGTGTAATTAATATTGTTTACTGAAAAAAGAACGGAGTCATCTGCACACACTCTTTTATTGCTGATCTGAATGGGTGAAGAGTATTCAACATAAAATGATGAGGAAGCATTGGCCACACATCCAATATCATCAGTAGTGGAAAGTGAAATAATATAGTTGTTTGTGCCAGTATAAAGATGGGTTGGAAATGCCGATGTATCAGAAGTTCCATCACCGAAATCCCAGAGATAACCGGATGCACCAGTTGAAAGATCTGTAGTTTGAATCTCAA
>JAYTNW010000309.1:0-6311 GCA_043748115.1 Bacteroidota bacterium
ACTTGTCCGTGTTTTAAAATATCCTCGTATCGGCTGCTTAATGCTTGCGCATAAGAAGGTATAGCTGTTTGCCAAGCATAGTTAGCTGGGTTGCCTGGAGGAGGGTTTGGTGCGTTGTAATTTCCTTGTTCGTTAAAATATCCGGTGTAAAAAAACTCTGCACCAATCATACTTAAACATTTTACTAAGCCTAGAAACTGTGCTGGTCGAATGTTGTTTTCTTCGTTTACATCCCATCCTGCTGCAAGAAAAGGTGAGAATAAATTATCTCCAAGGGCTAATTCATTGTAACGACTGTCCACTATCCATTGCCAACCGTGCCATGCACTTACCCAATTTCTCCAATTGTAAGACCAACGCGGATAAAAATCAGGTGTACTGTAATACTGTCCGTTTATCATACTATTTACCTGTCGTGCCTCACTGTATTTTTGACGGTACTGCGCAAATCCGTCAATTCCATATTCTGTAAATTTAGTGCCTGACAATGCAGGCAATGACATGAATTGATCGCGATAGGATTGGATCTCGTTTTCTTTAAACCTTCTGCCTTGGTAGGTTTGATAATCTAATCCGGATGCAACTTTTGCTGCCGCCACTTGTGGATCCATTGCTAATGCATTGTCAGTGATCCAAGGGAACACTTCACCGTTTTCGTTGATCATCGTTAACGGTCTGGTCATTGATCCCAAAACGGTTTGTAAATTAGCTCGCTGCTGTTGTCCATCATTTTCATATACTGTGGGCGACACTGTTGGTCTCCACCATTTGCGGCTGGAACTGTTTCCGTTCGGATCTAAGAATGTCCCTGATGAATTTTGAAAATACTTGTCATTGGCTAAAGTTTGACTGGAGATGTTTGAAGGGTATAGCTGTGCACGCAAAGTGATAAGAGATGTGCCAATTTGTGGATTTTGATTGGCAAGGTCAACAAAAGCTGTTCCCCAAGCATCAAGTCCTAAGCGTAACTGTAACATGTAATTCCAGTTTTTGGAAAGTTCTTCATTTAACTCAACACTCTTTGTTACCGATTGAGCATCACTTACACCCGGCTGAAAGCGTCCTCCCATATACATAAGATCCACCCAGTTAAAATTCTTAAGCAAGGTGTTTCCGGGTTTGTAGCGTGGTGTTGGATATGCTCTTAATTGATCAATCGCACTAACGGTTACTGATGGATGACCGGGCGCAAATTCTGTCATGTCTAATGGACCACTGATGGCGGCTGGAGCAGGAATTGGTTGTGTATAATTATTAACGAAATTGTAACCTGACCCTTGATTTTTCCATTCTATATAGTGCTTATAGATAAGTGCTTTAGGTATGCTGCTATAATAGGTAGCTATTTCATCGTATGCACCATGGTATTTATAGTAAGTAACTCCTTGGTTGAAAAACAAACTTGTATTGGCACCATTGGTTAGTTTTCCTGATATGGATTTGTAGAAAGTGCTTGGGCATTCTCCATCCACATAAATTTCTTTTAACCCAGTATTTGCACTGTACTTAAATACCATATGATGCCAGTTGCCATCAATATAGTGGCCATATGATTTTTTGCCTATACCATCAAAATTAATCACCAGTTCGTCATATCCTGAGCCGGTTGTATAGGTGCTAAAAGTTATACCTTGCAGGTTCATGGAAGCACTTATCGCCCCATCTAACCTTCTAAACAAGGTGGTGGAGCTAAAGTTGTAACCCGGTTTAATGAGTAGCTCAATACTAAATGACGTGTCAGGCGTAAACGTGCCTGCATTAATGTTGTCACCAGTTCCGTTTAACTCTAAACATTTTCCAACAGCACCACTGGCGGACACACTATACTGACATGCATAAGACGCAAAGTCAAGATTGAAATTATTCATTGAGTCTTTGCCTGCAGGATTTCCGTTAAAGCTCCAGTAATTTCTTGGAGTATAAGTTTGTGCCGTTGCCACATTGTAAATGGACGCTAGCATAAACATAACATGTGTCCATACGAGTATTCTAGAAAGCAACCTGAATTGATTGTTGCTGGTTAGTATCGCTCCCGTCACCATCTCATCCTCAGTGGATGCATTTTTCGTTAAGTAGTTTTGTGCCATAAACTTTTTTTTGGTTTAACTTATTTGGCACACTATTTGAAATTCCTCGTTTGTTATTTTCCGATTGAATTTTTGTGCCAATGCGAGCAATATATATTGCATCTAAGCAGGAAGTTTAAAAACCGCGCCTTACAATGTCGTTTGTAAGGTTTTTTTATTTTACGTATCAAAACCCTGAAAAATTAATTAGGTAGAGGTGTTTCTCCAGTGGATGATAAAAAGTACAACTGGAAAATCTTCATGCAGAGCAAAACAAAGGCTTGATTTTTATATCGCTTTATTGAAGCATGAATAAAATCTAAAAAAATCTTACAAAAAAAGCTGCCCCTTTTGGAGGCAGCTTTTCAATTTCACTGATTTTAATTTAATGTATAACCAATCTTTTTGTACCAAATATCGCTTCTCCCGAAACGTTAACTGTATAAATACCTTTCGCAAGAGTTCTTAAATCAAGACTGATGACATTGCTTCCTTCAATAATGTCGTTATGTATTACTTTCATAACCCTTCCTGATAAGTCTCTTAACTCTATCGTTATTGCTGATGTTTTATCCGACTGAAAAATTACATCAGTATAAGTGCTACCTGGATTAGGAGCCAGCATGAAATCATCCTTGCTGATTTCAGCCAAACGTTGATTTTCGGCATCAGCATTTTCGGTTACCGGAAACATTTCAGTTAATCCAGATAGGCTAGGGGTTCCTGAAACAGGATTTTGCGTAGTTCTTAGGGCAGGGGTGGTAAACTGTGTATATGCTCCCCAAGATGAATAAGAGGTGCCGCATCGCGAACGAACATACCAGCGATAGGTTGTGGAAGGAGTTACCCCAATGGTAATGCCTGATACACCATTTGATAAGGCTTGAGATGTATATAGTGCTCCCGTGTTCAAATTTTCCAGTTGAACATAAAAATTGTCGGCAGTTACTAAAGCCCAGTTAAGGTTGGCGCTTGAACTGGTAATTCCAGTAGTTGTTCTGTTGCCAGGAGATAAGCAAGTGCCTGAACAAGTGTTTACCGTAACCACAGTAGTTGCAGATGTGGTTGAGCATCCATTTGAATTATATACTGCTACAGTATAACTGCCGCTTGTTGTGGCGGAAATACTTTTTGTAGTTTGACCTCCCGGACTCCACAAATAGGATGTGCCGGAATTGGAGGTTAATGTTACGCTTCCGCCCACACAAAAGGTAGTTGCACCTCCTGCGGTGATTGTTGCAGTAGGAGCACTTAAAACAGTAACAGTTTGTGGTGCAGAGGTAGATATAATTCCTGTGGTAAATGCTGTTACGGTAACAACGTAAGTGCCACTTTGGGTAACCGTAATTTTTCGTGTTGTTTTTCCATTTGACCAAAGGTACGCTGAGCCTTTATTAGCGGTTAAAATCACACTTCCGCCTTGGCAAAATGTGGTGCTGCCACTTACAGTAATGGTTGCTGCCGTTGAGGATGTTACTGTTACAGCAACAGCGCTTGATGTTGCAGAACAACTGGAAGAATTAGTAATCCTTACGCTATACAACCCACCAGTGGTGACATTTATGGATTGCGTGGTTTGGTAACCGGGCGACCATAAATATGAACCTCCTGAACCGGCACTAGAAGCAGTAAGGGTGACGTTACCACCTGTGGCAAACGTTGTTGACCCACTAGGCGTAATTGTTGCCGTTGGTAAAGAGTTAACAGTTACAGTCTTTGCAGTGGAGTTGGAAGCACAGCCTGTAGAGTTTGTGATTTGTACGGTGTAATTTCCACTTGTTGTTGCAGTAATAGATTGTGTGGTGGCACCATTCGACCATAAATAGGTTGAACCCGTGCTTGCGGTTAAGGTTACACTTCCTCCTTGACAAAAAGTTGTAGCTCCTGTTGCTGTAATACTTGCTGCGGTAGGTGTTCCCACAACCACGTTAACTGCTGTGGCTGTACCTGTTCCAGCTGCAGAGGTTGCAGTACAACTATAACTACCAGCCGTTGTAACGGTAATGGATTGTGTGGTGGCCCCAGTGTTCCATAAGTAGGTGTTGGCAGCGCTACAGGTAAGTGTTACACTCCCACCTTGACAAAATGTTGTAGGCCCATTCGCAGTTATTTTTGGGCTAATGGTACCGGTGGTTACGGTAACCGTTGTAGCTGCTGATGTAGCAGAACATCCTGAAGCGTTAGTAACTCTTACGGTATAATTACCTCCTGTTGTTACTGTAATTGCTGCTGTAGTTTGGTTGCCGGGCGACCATAAGTACGATCCACCTGTGCCTGCTGCTGACGAAGTTAAGGTAACGCTTCCACCGGATGCAAATGTGGTACTACCACTTGCAGAAATTGTAGCGGTTGGTAATGCACTTACTGTAACTGTTTTTGCGCCAGAAGTAGCCGAGCAACCATTAGAATTTGTTACTCTTACCGTGTAACTGCCAGAAGCTGTTAACGTAACGGCTTGCGTTGTTTGTCCACCTGGAGACCATAAGTAGCTTGTGCCAGCACTAGCGTTAAAAATTACGCTTCCTCCCTGGCAAAATGTTGTAGAGCCTCCTGCTGTTATGCTAGATGTTGGTAGTGAATTTACAGTCACTGTTACTGGTGCTGACGTGCCCGAGCCTAAAGAAGTGGATACTGTTACAGCATAGCTTCCTGATGTTGAAACCGTAATGGATGAAGTGGTTGCACCATTGCTCCACAAATAACTGTTGCCTGTACTCGCAGTAAGTGTAACATTACTTCCTGAACAAAAGGTTACTGGTCCGTTTGGTGTAATGGTAGGCACAGTAGTGGTAGCACATGGCGAAGGCGAACTGTATAAGGTTCCACTGTTGGTGGAAAGCAATATTTTGTCAATCTCAAGATTGGTGTTGGTAGGGGTAACGGTCAAAACATGATCGGTACCTGATGTTACAGAGGAGAATGAAATAACGGCACTGTTGGAGAGGTTGTATTTATACCATACCCAATTGGTGTCTGTTACACAACCAATTTGTTTGCTGTTGGCTCCGTCAAGTAAAATAGTTAATCCTGTTGACTGTCCGTTTTTAGAACGAGCAAGTACCCAAACGTAATAATTGTTATTTGCAGAGGCGCGAGGCTGGAAATTATAGGTAACACTACTGGCTGTGGTGAAGCCAAGCGCTGTGGTGTAATTGGTAAAATCACCAGCTACGGCACCTGCAGGTCGTGTTGTTTTGATGTAAACATTGCTGTTGGTGTTATCAAACAACTCTGCTTCAAGACTAAAATCTTTAGACCAGTTATAAGGATATAACTTTTCATGCCATGTGTCCAATTGATAAAATATCGGATTAGATGGGGTTGAATTATCATACATGTAAGTACTTCCTTGTCTTCTTACCTGAAATTTTAACGTTTGACCATCGAGTTTAATTTGTGCAATACTTTCTGTTTCTGTTGCACCCGACATGTTGGAAGAAGGCTGAATGGTTCCGGTAATAGCATATTTGTTAACGGAGTTATGTTTTCTGATTACAACCAGCTTGCGTGGATCTCCAGCATAAAAAGAGTATCCCATGTACTGCGGGCTTGTGGTGCTGTTAGGAACATCGCCACCCATCAAATAACCATTACGGAAAAGATCTTCATATCTTGATGTGATGCCCTGAGCGAGTGATGGCATAATCATTTGCCATACATAACCTTTTGGGTTTTGATAGGGCTGCGAAGTGACGAAGTAACCTGTAGTAAAAAATTCAGCACCTGCCATTGAAATAGCTTTAAGTAAACCCAACCATTGTGCAGGCCTCACATTGTTCTCTTCGTTATTGTCCCATCCCGGTGAAACTGCAGGTGAGAAATATTTATCGCCAGAGGCCAATTGTTCGTGTCTTGACTCTACAACCCACTGCCAACCATGCCATGCTCCTGTCCAGTTTCTCCAGTTGTTAGGCCATCTTACATAAATATCGCCAGTAGCATAGGATGTGTTGTTCATTAAGGTATTTACTGTTCTTACTTCCGACCATTTCCAATTCCATTGATTTTGACCATCAATTTGGTAATAGGCAAACTTTGTATTTGCAAGACCTGATAAGCTCGGCATGAATTGGTCGCGATACGATTTTATTTTTGTAGAAACTCTGCGACCTTCATAAGTAAACCAATCCAATCCTGACGCATTTTTATCAGCAACAACAGTTGGATCCTGCGTCATCACGTTTGAATAAAAAAGGAAAGGCACTACCTCGCCATTTTCAAATATATAATCCAACGGACGGGATA
>JAYTNW010000310.1:0-4517 GCA_043748115.1 Bacteroidota bacterium
TGTACATGATATGCGCGAATTGTTTCGCACCAACGTGTATCAATTGGCGGTTAACCTCTTCACCAGCTTCGGGTATTTCGCCAATGAAAATGATAACCTCCTTGCCCTACGTTCTGCCGTTCTTGCGCTTAAACCCGGAGGGGTATTTGTGCTCGATTTTTTTAACCCCGAAAAAGTAAAGATCGGTGAAATGAAATCGTTGGATAAAAAGGTTGACGGCATTGACTTTAAAATCAGTAAGAAAGTGGAGCAGGGTTTTATTGTTAAAGACATTCGATTTTCTGCCAACGGAGCAGATCATCATTTCATTGAAACCGTACAACTTATCCCTCAACAAAAATTCATACAATATTTTGAAAAAACAGGATTGCACATTTTACATACATTTGGCAATTATGCGTTGCAGCCTTACGATCCGCAAACTTCTGACAGGCTTATCTTTATAACGCAAAAAGGAAATTAGGAAATTATGCTTGACTATATTCTGCTTTTTTTGACGGTGTTTGGTGGTGGCCTTGTTTATTTTTTGTTTGGCAGGGCCAATACGAAGGTACTCAAGCTTGTTCTTTCTTTTTCCGGAGCTTATCTTTTTGGTATTACCATCACGCACTTAATGCCTGAGGTTTTTGAGTCGTCAGTAAATAAAATTGGGGTTTACGTGTTGCTTGGTTTTATTTTCCAAATCATTCTCGAATTTTTCTCTGAAGGAATTGAACATGGCCACATTCATGTTCACCAACAGCATACACATGCCTTTCCATTTTCCATGTTGTTAAGTTTAAGCATTCACGCTTTCTTCGAAGGGGTTCCGTTATCTAACTCACAGGAACAGCGATCGCTCATGATGGGTATTATTATGCACCATGTTCCAGTAGCATTTGCTTTAATGAGTATGCTTTCGCAATCAGGAGTTGGAAAAAAAAACTGTTTAATCGCATTGCTACTTTTTGCAGCTATGACGCCAGTGGGTGGGTTAACAGGTGTTTACTTAGGCAATGTAATGAGTGGGCCATGGTTTGACATAATGATGGCTGTGGTGATTGGCATGTTTTTACATATCAGCACCACTATTTTATTTGAAAGTGACAGCGATCACCGTTTTAACCTCTATAAACTGCTTATCATACTTGCTGGTGCAAGCTTATCCATATTAGTTTAAAGGCTGCCCTTCTTTCATGAAGCGAGAAGCTACTTCTTCGCTCGGTAGCATACAAGTTTCTTTTTTTCCAAACCATTTATACCGCCTTTTCGCTATAGCATCATATAAAAAATCTCTTAAAAAAACAGGAATCAACTTAAATAGGTAAGCTGCTTTCCATGGCCAGCCCATATCGTGAAGGATATTTAATGTGGCCTCTGACCGCAAATAAAATTGATGGCCTTTAACATAAATGACAGAGTTGGTGCCCATTATGTTTTGCTGAGCACCCAATAGTTTTTGTGCGTATGGAGAGGAAAGAGGGGCGAAGCGAAAAACAGAGTTTTTGTCGTGCTTGATCACAAATTTTACCCAGCCGTTGCACAGGTTACAATAGCCATCAAATAAAAGGAGAGAAGTATGCGGTTTGCCCAAAAGCAATTAATGTTTGACTGTCCAAATGTAGTCCAGAAAACAAAGTGCATGGGTTAAAAGTTTCATTGTCTTTGCTTATTTTAGCTCGGATAAAATATTTTAAACATGGAAGTTACAAGGCTCTTCGATTTATTTCCGTACCAGATGCAGAAGTTTGCCAAGTCAGATGCGCTGGCAGCAAAAGAAAATGGCGTCTGGAAAACATATTCCACGCAGGACGTGCTCCAAACCATCAACGACCTTAGTTATGGATTGCTTGCATCAGGAATTGTTACCGGTGATAAAATTGGTATCATTTCCAACAACAGGCCTGAATGGAATTTTGTTGATCATGCCTGCCTCCAGATAGGGGTTGCCGATGTACCACTGTATCCCACAATTAGCGAGCATGATCTTAAATATACCTTAACCGAGTCAGAAGTAAAGTTTGTATTCGTTTCGTCAAAGGAAATTTATGACAAGGTGTTGGGTATTAAAGCCAGCATCCCGGGACTTCAACAAGTGTTTACTTTTAATGAAGTGCCCGGTGCAAACCATTGGTCAGAACTTAGGCAACTGGGCCAAAAAAAACCTGCTATTGACGAAGTGGCACGCATTCGCAAATCTATTCTTCCCGATAGTTTGGCCACCATCATTTACACTTCAGGCACAACTGGCAACCCTAAGGGAGTTATGTTGTCGCACAACAACCTTATTAGTAATTTTAAAGCGTGTGAAGTGTTATGTCCCTTTAAGGAAACATGGCGCGCGCTTAGTTTTTTGCCGCTTAATCATGTGTATGAACGTATGCTTTCTTATTTGTATGTGTATTATGGAGTTTCCATTTACTATGCAGAAAGCCTAGACACCATTGGCGATAACTTGAAAGAAGTAAAGCCCAACATTTTTGTAACCGTGCCTCGTTTGCTTGAAAAAGTTTATGATAAGATTGTAAGTAAAGGTGCCGAGCTTACAGGAGTAAAAAAGATGCTGTTTTTTTGGGCACTGGACCTTGGCTTAAAGTACGAGCTACATGGAAAAAATGGCTGGTGGTATGAAACACAATTGAAGTTGGCCAATAAATTAATATTTAGCAAATGGCGTGAAGCATTGGGAGGAAATGTAGAGGCTGTTGCATCAGGAGGCGCAGCATTGCAGGCAAGGCTTGCCAGGGTTTTTCATGCCGCAAAAATTCCTGTGCTTGAAGGCTATGGCTTAACAGAAACTAGCCCCGTGATTGCAGTAAATAATTTTCAGCCCGGATGTGTAAATTTTGGAACGGTGGGTACTGTTATTAAAGGGGTGGAGGTAAAATTCGGAGATGATGGCGAAATATTATGCAAAGGCCCTAATGTGATGATGGGTTATTACAAAAGTGCTGAACTTACCAAAGAAGTGATGGACGATGACGGTTGGTTTCACACCGGTGATATTGGAGTAATTGTAGATGATAAATTCCTAAAAATTACCGATAGGAAGAAGGAGATTTTTAAGACATCCGGTGGAAAATATATCATTCCTCAAATGATAGAAAATAAATTAAAAGAGTCACGATTTATTGAGCAAGCCATTGTTATAGGAGAAAACCAAAAATTTGCTGCCGCCCTCATTACACCAGCTTTTGCATTCGTTAAAGATTGGGCTGATAGAAAAGGAATTAATCTCACTGATCATGCAAGCATAGCCGCAAGCCAGGAAGTAAGAAAACGTATTGCAGAAGAAATTGAAAACGTTAACCGTACCCTAGGGAATTACGAAACCGTTAAAAAATTTGAATTGCTGGATCGTGATTTTTTAATTGAAAAAAACGAATTGACTCCGAAACTTAGTTTGAGACGAAAGGTGATTCAACAGAATTTTCAAATGGTAATCACCAAAATATTTTCTTAAGGCAAAGACAAGGTTGGCTTAAAGCGACTCACCTTTGTTTACCTTTTTATTTATTTCTTCTACCTTGCTGATAAATGCTGAAACATTTGAGTCACCATAAGGGCCATAAGCATCTACTAACGTACCTTTCATGCCGTCAAAGGTTTCTATGGCGTATAAAATGGAATTGTCAGATGGATTTGAATCTCCTTCGAAACGGTAAAAATTTAGAATTTTAACTTCATCAGGCTTGTAAATTTTTTCTGTGCTCATCAGTTGAAGCCCATTTTCCTTTGCTGAAAATTGCGCTTCAAAACCTTCTTTAAGCAAAGAGTTTAAGCGCTGAACCAAAGTACTCATGTGGGTTTTGTCGGAGTGGGGTGTTTGAGTTTTCATATGCTTGAAATTTATTTGCGATACTGAAATAACTTTGCCAAAATAAGAATAGGCCCTTTGCGGTAGAATTGAGTAAACTTTACCACATTAAGAGGGAAACGTTTGCTCATTTTTAGAGAATTTGATTGTTAGAGTGAGAAATAAATTTGGCATAATTTTATGACGTTACTATCCTAAATAAACTTGAACATGGAAAGAACTGAATCCCATCAAATAAAAGGAGAGCACATGATGCTCACCGTTGGAAATATAAATGTGTGTTACAACGATGCAGGCGAAGGTAATTTGCCTCTAATTTTTATACATGGATTTCCGTTTGATAACACCATGTGGGTTTCTCAAATTGACGAGCTACAAAAATATTACCGGGTGATAAGTTACGATGTGAGAGGTTATGGTAAAAGCACAGCAGGAGATGAAAATTTTTCAATTAATCTTTTTGCTGACGATCTTCTTAACATGATGGATATATTGCAAATACAAAAGACTGTTGTTTGTGGACTTTCAATGGGAGGATACATTGCGTTAAACGCTGTAAACAGGTTTGTAAATCGTTTTGGCGGGCTAATTTTATGCGATACTACCTGTGAAGCTGATTCTGAAAGTGCCAAAGAAAAAAGATTTAAAAACATACAAATTATTGACGATGGAGGGAAAGATTCGTTCGTAAATAATATGTTGCCTATTTTGTTTTCTGAAC
>JAYTNW010000311.1:0-12241 GCA_043748115.1 Bacteroidota bacterium
TTTTTGCCCTACCGCAAATTCACAAGGGTTGGTAAATGTGGTTGAATAGTAAGTGGACATCTCCCCTTTGCTGTTTAAAAACTTAATCACCGGTGCAAAAGAGCCATACGTTTTTTCGTTACCACGCATGGGCCTTTTGTAAATTTCAACTACCACACCGTCTGTCTCCACACCGTGCTGCATTAGGCGATAGGGTTTCATGCCTTCTCTTAAACCAATGTAAAGCATAAAGGTGCCCACAAGTGCAAACACAAGCGAGAAAACAAGTTTAATGGTGCGCATAAGTTTAAATGAATTACCCTGCTAAAAATAAAAAAATTTTTCCGGTTCGGGCAATCATTGCCACCAAATTATTTACCAATAAAGGCATCCTCTCTCTAACTTTCTAACTTTGATTTTGTTCTCATTAAACTTTCTCCATTACTTTATTTTTTAAATTATTTCTTCATCCTCATATCCTTATCTTTACCACAGGTTAATTTTTATCACTCATCATGGCTTCAGTTGTAAAAAAATCGGTTATCGTATTCTCGTTCCTGTTTTTGCTGGTGGCACAAACAAATGCTGCACAAATCCTCATCCCCATGGACGAAGCACAAAAAAACCACCTCAAAGCCTATGGCATTGCCTACTGGGTTTTAAATGGCGGCATCGAAATCAACTGGCTGCTTAACTACCGTGGTGGCAGTTTCATGTTTCCGCAGTCGCCCAAATTCGAAAGCGAGTTAAACATCCGTGGAGTTACTTACACGGTAATTTCCGAAGGGCAGTCGGCACTAATTGTAAACGAGATATTGGATCCGCAGGTAAACCAAGATGTGGTAAAGCTACAAAAGCCGCCTAAAATGTGCGTGTATTCACCAAAGGACAAACGCCCATGGGATGACGCAGTAACCCTTGCCCTCACTTATGCCGAAATACCTTATGAAGTAATCTATGACGAAGAAATTTTGCAAGGCAAGCTCCACCTCTACGACTGGATGCACCTGCATCACGAAGATTTTTCGGGGCAGTACGGTAAGTTTTACGCCATGTACCGCAATGCCACTTGGTACCAGGAACAGCAGCGCAGCATGGAAGCCATGGCGCAGCGCAACGGCTTCAGCAAAGTTTCGCAAATGAAACTGGCTGTTGCCAAAAGCATAAAAGAATTTGTGTCTGGTGGCGGTTTCCTTTTCACCATGTGCAGCGGTACCGACACGTATGACATTGCCCTCTCTGCCGAAGGCCTCGACATTTGTGAGAACATGTATGATGGTGACGGCACCTCGCCCGCTTACAACAACAAGCTCGACTACTCACGCACCTTCGCCTTTCGCGATTACACCCTTAGCACCAACCCCATGGAGTACCGCTACTCCAACATTGACGTTACCACCACGCGCAGGGTAAACCGTGACGAAGATGTATTTACCCTCTTCGATTTTTCTGCCAAATGGGATCCCGTGCCCACCATGCTTTGCCAAAATCATGAGCAGGTGTTAAAAGCATTTATGGGGCAAACAACGGCCTTCAACCAAAAGTTTATAAAACCAGAAGTGCTCATCATGGGCGAAAACAAAGCTGCGGGCGAAGCCAAATACATACATGGCGATTACGGCAAAGGCACTTGGACATTTTATGCAGGGCACGATCCCGAAGACTACCAACACATGGTTGGCGATCCTCCCACAGATCTGGCTCTGCACCCCAACAGCCCTGGTTACAGACTTATCTTAAACAACGTATTGTTTCCCGCTGCCAAAAAGAAAAAACAAAAAACATAGACACACGTGAATTTAAAATTTAGAAAAAATTCTAGAATTTTTTTTTAAAAAACAACTGACGTTCTTCTTAAAGGCTCCAGTCCCGCCACTGCCTTTTGTGCATGGCACCCCACCCTTCAGGGCTTGCAAGGCAGTGTCAGGTTTAGCTTGCTGCGTTAGGTTAAAGCGCAGACATTTCTCTGCTTACCTTGCGCTATTCTGAAAAGTTTACAAGGAATAAATTTTTTTTCATACCTATTAATTTTTTACAAGTACAGTAAGTTGTTGTTTAAGCGCATTAATTTCTTCTTGCATTTGCGATAATAGCATAAGCAAATCGTTTTCTTTATTTTCATGTTTAATTATAATTTGTTGTACGGTTAGCGTTCCATTAATATCAACCAAGGAAACAAGTGCGGCCGTACCCAAGCCTACCTTACCCGTGTTTGTAATAGTCATCTTTTGCGTTCCCGCAGTATAAAAATTCATAGTGCTATTACTTCCTGATGAGTAGTTGCTTTTTAACTCAGCATTACCATTGGCAACAACTCCAACCTGGAAAACCGTTATGCCGCTGCCGGTGGTGGTGTTTGTAAATTGCGAATATGCAGCATTGCCCACACCATCAACGTGCAATAGGTTTTGTGGGGCTGTAAGGTTTATACCCATGTTACGCACTTCACTAAAGCTAAAAAAAGGCAGTAGCAAGCAGTAGTACATCAGCAACAAGGTTATTATACCTTTCAGTTCTTCACTTATCAGGTAGCAAAAAGGCCGACCTGACAGGTGAAGTTATTGAGTGGTCTCCGTCATCAAAGTATTTGAGTTCGTTATTTTGGTATTTGATTTCATCTGCCATCAAATCAAATTACCTTTTTGCTTTCAACAATCGTATGCATCCATCTCATTCACATTAATTCCTAACGCATTTTCAAGTCATTATGTCTTAAATTTTCACGTTAACTCTAAGCAGCACATTTTCAAATCACCGCTCTTTTTTGATTTATATCATAAAACCACAACACTAAAATCATACAGCTCCCCTCCCATCGCTCAAAATTCTTTTGCTATTTTTGTCGTTCACAAAAAAAAGATAACACATAACTCCGGTATGGAAAATAATAGCAACGTCAACAAATGTCCTGTAACAGGTGCCATGGCCAAAACACAATCGGCCGGCACAGCCAACCATCAGTGGTGGCCCAACCAGTTAACCCTTAACATCCTTCGCCAGCACTCATCCCTGTCCGATCCCATGGATAAGGACTTTGATTATGCTGCCGAATTCAAATCGCTCGATCTCTCAGCCCTTAAAAAAGACCTTCACGCCCTCATGACCGAATCACAGGATTGGTGGCCTGCTGACTTTGGCCACTATGGCCCATTATTCATCCGCATGGCATGGCACAGTGCAGGCACGTATCGTGTGGGCGATGGCCGTGGCGGTGCAGGTGCAGGGCAGCAGCGTTTTGCCCCGCTCAACAGCTGGCCCGATAACGTAAGTCTTGACAAGGCTCGCAGGTTGCTCTGGCCTATCAAACAAAAGTATGGTCGCAAAATTTCTTGGGCCGACCTCATGATCCTCACTGGCAATGTTGCGCTGGAGTCCATGGGCTTTAAAACCTTTGGCTTTGCTGGCGGCCGTGCTGATGTGTGGGAACCGCAGCAAGATGTGTACTGGGGATCAGAAGAAAAATGGCTGGCTGGCGACATCCGCTATGCGCATGGCTCACACGGTGTGCCTGATAAAGATGGTGTAGTAAGCTCTGATGATAATGCCGATGGCAAAATTCACTCCCGCAATCTTGAAAAACCACTTGCTGCCGTGCAAATGGGCCTCATCTACGTAAACCCTGAAGGGCCTGACGGAAATCCTGACCCCATAGCAGCAGCAAAAGACATTCGCGACACCTTCGCACGCATGGCCATGAACGATGAGGAAACCGTAGCGCTAATTGCCGGTGGACACAGTTTTGGCAAAGCACACGGTGCTGCACCATCAAGCCACGTGGGTAAAGAATCAGAAGCGGCTTCCATAGAAGCTCAAGGTTTTGGCTGGGGCAGCAGCCACAAGTCCGGTAAAGGTGCTGACACCATTACCAGCGGACTGGAAGTTACCTGGACAAAAACGCCCACGCAATGGAGCAACAATTTTTTCGAAAATCTTTTTGCCTTTGAGTGGGAACTTACAAAAAGCCCCGCAGGAGCACAGCAGTGGACAGCAAAAAATGCCGATGCCATTATTCCTGATGCCTATGATGCAACAAAAAAGCACAAGCCCACCATGCTCACAACTGATCTTTCCTTAAGACTCGATCCCGCTTACGAAAAAATATCGCGTCACTTCCTCCAAAACCCCGATGCTTTTGCTGATGCCTTTGCACGTGCATGGTACAAACTTACCCATCGCGACATGGGCCCACGCTCACTTTACCTGGGGCCAGAAGTTCCTGCAGAGGAATTGCTATGGCAGGATCCCATACCGGCTGTTAACCATCCGCTTGTTAATGCAAATGATATAGCCTCTTTAAAAACAAAAATCCTCGCCTCAGGATTAACCGTTGCACAACTCGTTTCATCGGCCTGGGCTTCGGCATCAACCTTCCGTGGTTCCGACAAACGTGGTGGAGCCAATGGCTCACGCATTCGCCTTGCACCGCAACGCTACTGGAAAGTAAATAACACCGCACAACTATCAACCGTGCTCGACAAATTAGAAAGCCTGCAAAAAGAATTTAACGCAGCGCAAAGTGATGGCAAAAAAATATCCATGGCTGATATGATTGTGTTAGCCGGATGTGCAGCCGTTGAAAAAGCAGCTCATGATGCCGGACAGGCAGCAACCGTTCCCTTCACTCCGGGGCGTATGGATGCCACGCAAGAACAAACCGATGTGGAGTCTTTCGGCTACCTCGAGCCACAAGCCGATGGTTTCCGCAATTACCGCAAAGGGGGTTTCACATTTTCAACCGAAGCATTGCTTATTGACAAAGCACAACTCCTTACCCTCACTGCTCCTGAATTAACGGTATTGGTAGGTGGCCTGCGGGTGTTAAACACCAACTTCGATGGCTCATCCCATGGCGTATTGACGCAGCAAAAAGAAAAACTCACCAACGATTTTTTCATCAACCTGCTCGACATGAACACCGCATGGAAAGCCACATCGCACGACAATGAAATGTTTGAAGGCAGCAACCGCGCCACCGGAAAACCCACATGGACTGCCACCCGTGCCGATCTGGTGTTCGGCTCCAACTCCGAACTGCGAGCCATTGCCGAAGTATATGCTTGCACCGATGCAAAACAAAAATTTGTAACTGATTTTATTGCTGCCTGGAACAAAGTCATGAACCTTGACAGGTTCGATATTCATAGCGCTTAAAAAATATTCAAACAGCAAAGGCAATAAAAGCCCTGTATGTTATTTACAAATAATTTTTTGTAAACAAACGTATAGGGCTTTTTAATTACAGCAGTCCTGCTACTGTCTCGTTGTGCACGGCACGCTTACGCACAAGGCTAAAGGCAGTATCAGGTTTAGCGGGCCAAGTCTGTATCATTTCAATTTCGCCATTATTACTTTTATGGCTTCCCTTTCCCACTTATTAATTATTTCCTTACTTTTACCATGTATAAAACCATACAGAATATGATAAAAAATCTACTCAAAGCTGCAGCCTTCAGCGTTTGTGCTTTAACAGGCTTTGTTGCCAACGGGCAGCGCTTTTTAACCGAGGTGTTTCCGGCAGTCACCGTTACACCCAATGTCACCTACTATCAAAACTACGAAGTGCTAACTGGCACCCCTGTTTTGAAAGATCTTAAAATGGATATCTACGAGCCGGCAGGCGCTGTTGATCCTTTAATCGAACGTCCGCTAATCATTTATCTCCACACCGGAAGTTACTTACCTATCATCATTAACAGTAATGCAACAGGCTCACGTTTTGATAGCGCTTCGGTTGAAATGTCGAGGCAATTTGCACGCAGAGGTTATGTGGTTGCTAATGTTGATTACCGTTTAGGTTGGGATCCTACAAACTCCAACCTGGATGTTAGACGTGGCACCTTGTTAAACGCAGTTTATCGTTCAATCCAGGATGTAAAATCATGTGTACGTTACTTCCGTCAAAATGCGCAATCAGGAGGAAACACATATAAGATTGATCAAAACAATTTAATCCTTTGCGGACAAGGAACGGGCGGTTATATCGCCACCAACTATGCCGTTTTAAACGATCCATTAGAAATCACATTACCAAAATTCATCAGCAGCACCACTGTTCCTGCTTACGGTTTAGTTGCCGGTCAGCCTTATGTAAATCAAGCAGCATTGGGTGATTATGATGGTAACAATGGTGTAGCCCCTTACAACAATCCAAACACCGTTACCGGAATTTCAACTGCTGTTCAGTTTGTGGTTAACCTTGGCGGTGCAATGGGCGACAGTTCTTGGATTGGTGCTGGTGATGCCCCAATGGTAGGATTTCATTGCGTTGACGATCCATTTGCTCCCTACGGTGTAGGAATTGTTTATGTACCCACCAACCCACCTCAAAGTGTTGTGGATGTTATTGGCTCAGGCGAAATATTAAAATGGGCTAACCAATTGGGTAATAACAATTGCTTTTCAGCAGCAGGCTTCACGGATCCTTACACGGTGCGTGCCAATGCCATTAACAACGGGCTGGAAGGTTTATTTCCATTAATACAAACTCAATCATCATTCGGTCATGCTGGCCCATGGGAGTGGTACGATTTGCAGGCTACACGTAACCTCGCAGTGGCTTTAGGATACCAATCCACACGTGGCGACACTTGCTATGGAAATTCAGTAATCACCAATCCAAGCATGAGCAAAGCATATGCATTGTCTTACATTGACACCATCATGAACTACGTTAATCCCCGTATCGTTTTCTGCCGCAATTTACCTACAGGAGTAAAAGAAGTAAGCACCAACAGCAGTAGCGTTTCTGTATTTAACAGTCCATCTAAAAACTATTTTGTGGTATCATCAACAAATACCAGCGCCATGCGCAAAATAGAGATACTGGATTCAAAAGGAGCCTTGCTATCCGTAGTTAACAACCCAAATGCCTTTGAGCAGCGAGTAAGCAAAGCCAACATAGGTAAAAATGCAGGAGTACTTTTTGTACGTATAACCTTCGATCATGAAACGGTTACTAAAAAAATAGTGGCGAACTAACAGCGCAAACAAACCAAAACCAAACCAATCTGGAAGCCGCTGGCATTTTGCTGGCGGCTTCTTTATTTTTACCATTCATGTAAAATAGTTTTATCAAATTTACACACTGATGATTTTGCAGATGAAAAAGAAAGAAGTGAAATTACCACCACAAGCCTTTGACAATACCGAAATATCTTTTTTCGATAAAGTATATCAGGTAGTACGGCTTATTCCCAAAGGGCGTGTAACCAATTACGGCAGCATTGCGGCCTATTTGGGCAGTGCACAATCATCACGTATGGTGGGGTGGGCTATGAACAACGCACATGCCATCAAACCAAAAGTGCCTGCCCACCGCGTGGTAAACCGCAACGGAATGCTTACCGGAAAAATGCATTTTGGCCCTGAAAATGAAATGGAGAAACTGTTGGAAAAAGAAAAAATAAGTGTAAAAAATAATCAGATCGTTAACTTTAAAAAGCACTTTTGGGATCCTACGTTGGAGCTAAAGGTTTAAGAATGTAAAATGCTACAGTAATAACAACCCATTTATTTTTTTAAACGGTTAATGTTTCTCTCATAAAAACGCTATATTTCATAGCAGCTTTTAATTTAAACAGGTAAAGTCAGGCTATCACTTTTCTGCTTACTTTTACATTCGAATAATTTTCATCTGCCCTAATAAAGAATGTCTATCACCAAAGAAAAAATTTTAGAAGCATTAAGTTACGTGCAAGAGCCAGATCTTAAAAAAGATCTTGTTTCCCTTAACATGATTAAAGATGTTGAAGTGGATGGCCTTAAAGTAAGTTTTACCGTAATACTCACCACCCCGGCATGTCCACTAAAGGCAGAAATTGAAAGAGCCTGTGTTAACGCCATTGTTCATTTTGTGGATGAAAAAGCAGAGGTAACTGTAAATATGACGGCTAACGTTACCACGCAAAGAAACGATACTGAAAACATGTTGCAGGGGGTTAAAAACATTATTGCAGTAGCTTCCGGTAAAGGCGGTGTTGGAAAATCAACAGTTGCTGCAAACCTGGCTGTAGCCCTTGCACAAAATGGGGCAAAAGTAGGATTGATAGATGCTGATATTTTTGGCCCCAGCGTGCCCATTATGTTTGGTGTTGAACATGAACATCCATTTATAGAAGAAAAAAATGGAAAGCAATACATGCTGCCGGTAGAAAAACATGGCGTTAAACTTTTATCAATAGGTTTTTTGGCTGACCCTACACAAGCCATTGTATGGCGGGGACCCATGGCGTCAAAAGCCTTGAAACAACTTTTCTCCGATGCCTCCTGGGGCGAACTGGACTACCTTATAGTTGACCTTCCTCCGGGAACCAGTGATATACACCTTACTTTAATTTCTGCAGTGCCTTTAACAGGTGCTGTTATAGTCACCACTCCACAAGATGTTGCACTTGCCGATGCGCGAAAAGGGGTGGCCATGTTTCAACTACCTTCTGTAAATATTCCTGTTTTGGGGCTCATCGAAAATATGTCGTGGTTTACACCAGCTGAACTGCCTCAAAACAAGTACTATTTGTTTGGCAAAGGCGGTGGACAAAAACTGGCAGATGAAATGGGAATTAAATTGCTGGGACAAATTCCGTTAGTGCAATCTGTGCGCGAAGGTGGCGATAATGGCACTCCCATCACCTTGAGCAAGGATGCTGTTTCAACTTCGTTTGTGGAGTTGGCGCAGTCGGTAGCACAACAGGTAGCCATAAGAAATGCTAACTACGAACCAGCACAGCGAGTTCCAGCTGCAGGTTATTAATTTTTTATATTCACATAGTTTAAAAAAAACATGACTGTTATAAATAAGGTTTCAGAAACGCTGATTAAAAAAGTGGAAAATGCACTTAACGAAATAAGGCCTTACCTAAAATCGGATAATGGTGATGTGAGTATTATTGAGGTAACCGATAATCATGTTGTTCGTCTCCGTTTTGAAGGCGCTTGTAGCTCGTGCTCCATGAGTGCTATGACCCTTAAAGCTGGGATTGAAGAAACAATCCTTAGAATGGTGCCTGAAATAAAATCTGTGGAAGCAGTTAACGTAGCGCTTTAATTCATTTTGCATGGACTGTCTTGTAATAGGCAATCAGTTTTTTTAAATCACCTCCTGCTATTTTATTAAACACCTTTTCCATGTCGGTCTGTTTTTTTCTGTAATTGCTATATGCCAGGAAATAGGTATTGTCAGGTAACTTTCCTTTTGAAAAATCCCATTTGTACTTTAACGGGTTGTGTAGTGGCAATGCTTCGGCTTCAAGCATAATAGCAGCAATGTTTCTGTATTTTAGCAAATACTTTTCTTTTATATCAAAATTTGTAACAGCTAAAGAGTCGTATAATGCGTTTAACTTCTTTATGGAATTTAAGAGATAGGTGCCATAAACATCTTCATCCTCCACCTTTCACTATAAATTTTAAGAGGCAAGGAAGATTTACCATATTTTGCTTCCAGGTACTGAATGGCACCCTGCTCACCAATGAATGTGGCCAGGTTTTCATTAAACTCCACATCACCTTTAATGTACAATGTACCATGGGTTAGCTCATGAATGATTAGTTCTGCTAATGCGCCTTCGTTTTTTCTGAGCATGTTGCTCAACACAGGATCTTTAAACCATCCAAGTGTGCTCCACCCACCGGTAGGTGACAGGTCTGTATCTAATCCTGTTTGTGACAGTTTATTTTTTTCAACAAGACCTTTATTTTTATCGAAAAAGCCTTTATAGGATAATCGTCCCAGCAGTGGATAATACCAAGTGTAGCTTTCCAACTTAAACCTAGGAGCAGCAGTAAGAACCCACATCACTGGCCTGTTTTGCTGGTCGAAAAAAGTAGTATAATTTTCAGATGGTTTTAACGACAGTGAGTCAACTGCAAACCTTTTTATTTCTTCAATAAAGCCAAGTTTTGTTTTAATGCTATCCGACACGGAAACATCAGCAAGTACTTCGGGTATAGGCTTGGCATGATTAACAATGTACAACTGCCCTTTTAACTGCTGCAGACCATAACAAACCAATTTAAAATTAGCGGCTATTAAAACAGCAGCGAAAAATAAAATCGTTCCTAATATTTTTTTTAGCATAATAGGCAATCATTACCAACTATAGTTTGCCAAAAAAATTACAACTAGTAAACAACTAAAAAATTAGCAGTGATTAAAAACAATATTTATTGGCATCAATGAGTTGTTTAGCCACTCTTCTTCTTGCTTCTTTAGTATTGTAAGGCTGCACTTTTGTAAATCGTTTTAATCCTAGCAGTATCATTCGTTGCTCGTCACCTTCTGCAAAAGCATTTACGGCTTCTTTCCCTGCAATGTTAATTTTATCGGCTGCATCGTTTAGGTAAATACGCATCATATCCAATTGTGTGGAACAAGCTGCTTCACCTCGCACCGATACTAATTTTTCTGTTCGCAACAGTATGCTTTCACTGATGTAAGTGTACATAGCCATGTCTGCTATATTCATTAAAATTTCCTGTTCTTTTGAGAGGGTCATCATTAACTTTTGTACGGCAGCACCTGCAACAGTAAGCAGTGATTTTTTAAAGTTAGCCACGTATTTTTTTTCTGCAGCAAACAGCGAAGTATCAGCATCACCAAAATCAGGAATTGACATTAATTCCTTTTGAACATTCATGGCAGGGGTCATTAAGTCAATCTTCCCTTTCATGGCACGCTTCAAAATCATGTCAACTATCAACAAGCGATTGATTTCATTGGTTCCTTCAAAAATGCGGTTGATGCGTGAGTCACGATATGCCCTGTCCATTGGAAAATCGGCACTGAAGCCATAACCACCATAAATTTGAACACCTTCATCGGTTACATAGTCTAACGTTTCTGAGCCATCTACTTTTAGCATAGCACATTCCACTGCATATTCTTCAGCAGCTTCCAGCAAAGCTTTTGAATGCTCCGTTCCCTGCTCTATTTTTTGTTTTTCTAATTGATCAATCATGTAAGCAGTGCGGTACAATGCGCTTTCGCAAGCATAGATGCGAATGGCCTGTTGTGCGAGTTTGTAGCGTATGGCGCCAAACTTGGCTATGGGCAATTTAAATTGCTCGCGCGTGGATGCATAATTAATGGAAAGCGTGTTAACACTTTTAGCACCACCTAAGGCTGCAGCACAAAGTTTCAAGCGGCCAATATTTAAAATATTAAAAGCAATAAGATGCCCTTTGCCAATTTCACCTAAAACATTTTCTACAGGCACAACGCAGTCACTAAAAAAAACTTGACGTGTTGATGATCCTTTAATTCCCATCTTATGCTCTTCTTCGCCAAGGCTTAAACCGTTACAACCTTTTTCCACAATAAATCCGGTAAACTTATCGCCATCAACTTGCGCAAACACCACAAAAACATCGGCAAAGCCTGCATTGGTGATCCACATTTTTTGACCGTTAAGGATGTAATTTTTGCCATCAGCACTTAACACTGCCTTTGTCTTAGCCGCCAAAGCATCGCTACCTGATCCGGGTTCTGTTAAACAATACGAGGCTTTCCACTCTCCTGTAGCCAGCTTAGGCAAATACTTTTGCTTTTGAGCCTGATTTCCAAAATATAAAATAGGTAAGGTTCCTATTCCTGTATGCGCAGCCATTGCCACTGAGAAGGAATGACCAGCCCCAAGACTTTCTGTTAAAAGTGTACCTGTTATAAAATCTTTTCCAAAACCACCATACTCTTCCGGAATAGCAAGCCCCAGCAATCCTAATTCACCCGCCTTATCCATTAACGATGGCATCAATCCGGGTTCCATAGCATCAATTCTATCTAAAACAGGATTTACCTCTTGCGTTAAAAAATCAACGGCAGTTTGCTCAATCATCCGGTGCTCTTCCGTTAACTCTTCGGGAATAAAAGTATCTTCTGCGGTGGATGATTTAATTATATATTCTCCGCCCTTAATTCCTGAAGTAGTTTGAATTTCCATAATTGTTGATATTATAATAAAATGTGGTTTTACAGTATAACGGCTAAAAGTAAAAATAAGTTTCCAAACGGGGTAAAATCACCACCTATAATATTTAATAAAAAACTAACCGCTATGAGCTGGGTTTTTAATCTATTTAAAACTTATCTTAGGTATGAAGAAAAAACAACAAACGCAGTATAAGCACATTGTTTTTTATGTGCATTAAAAGATATTAATCCTTCACAATTTTTTTATGGATGGCACTACCGCCAACATTCATTTCAGCCATGTAAATACCGGCTGGCAGCGAAGAAATATTTACCTCGAACTTTTGGGCATGTTGC
>JAYTNW010000312.1:0-2041 GCA_043748115.1 Bacteroidota bacterium
GTTGTTAAACTCAATTGTTTTTTTAGGTTTACCATTGCCCGGCTCAATAATTAAGGCAAACGGGCTTTCGTTTTCCACCGTATTCCTCATGCTGATCACTTCTGATTTCTTTTTCAGGAAGTCCACAGAAACATAGGAGTCATTCTGAAAAAAACGTGCTTTGCGCATATTTTTAAGAGATATGCGGCTGGCCGTTAAATTGGCTACGCAGCCGTTGGCAAATTCAATGCGGGCGTTGGCTATATCCGGAGTGTCGCTGATGATGGATACACCGCTCGTGCTTATTTTTTTCACTTCAGCTCTCACAATGCTTAGCACCACATCAATGTCGTGTATCATAAGATCCAGCACCACGGGCACATCTGTTCCACGCGGATTAAATTCAGCTAAACGATGTGCTTCAATAAACATGGGTTTTTTCAACTGCGGACGTGCGGCAATAAAGGCTGGGTTAAATCGCTCCACATGACCTATCTGAACTTTTACATTCGCTTCGCGTGATAGATCTCGTATCTCTCCGGCTTCTTCCAAGCTGTTAGATACAGGCTTCTCAATAAAAATATGTTTTGATTTTTTAAGTGCTTTAATAGCATATTCGTGGTGCGAAAGGGTTGGCGTTACTATGTCAATCACATCGCAAGCGTTGATAAGCTCATCCACATTGTCGAAAAATTTAGCGTCAAGGGCATTGCTTACCGTTTGGGCATTGGCCTTGTCATTATCATAAAATCCAACCAACTCATAACACGTTAGTTCCTTAATCAGCCTGATGTGAATTTTTCCGAGATGGCCGGCACCGATAACCCCTATTTTAAGCATTAAAAAAATTTTTGCAAAAATAGCAAATCAAAGTTGTTTATAAACAATATAAAATGAGCTTAAAGGCTTTTAAAACATCATTTATTTTTGTAGTCGTATGATGATTGATACCTTTAAACACCAAGGGCTTAGACGGCAACTGGTTACCGACATAAAAAACAAGGGCATTGCCGATGCTGCTGTGCTGGCTGCTATTGGTAAAATACCCAGGCATTATTTTATGGATAATGCCTTTGTGGAGTTTGCATATTCCGACAAGGCTTTCCCCATTGCTTCGGGCCAAACCATTTCTCAGCCTTTTACTGTAGCCTTTCAATCACAGTTATTAGGGGTGCAAAAGGGAGAAAAGGTGCTGGAAATTGGCACGGGCTCAGGCTACCAAACGGCAGTATTATGCGAGCTAGGAGCCAAAGTATTTTCCATTGAAAGGCATAAAATATTGTCGGATAAGGCTAAGAACATTTTGCTGGCCTTGCACTATAATCCTAAAACTTTTTTTGGCGATGGATTTAAAGGGCTGCCCGCTTTTGCTCCGTTCGATAAAATTATTATTACCTGCGGGGCTCCCGGAATTCCGCCAGCATTACTTGATCAACTAAAACCTTGTGGAATGATGGTTATTCCTGTAGGTGAAAATGTTCAAGTTATGAAGTCCGTACTTAAACTGCCCTCTGGCGAAACCGAGGTTGTTGATTTTGATCAGTTTCGTTTTGTGCCTATGCTGGGTGATAAGGTGAGGTAGGTAGCTGAAGACTTTCAGTAAATTTTGATTGTTAGCTTTATTTAAATTCTGATTTTGTGTTGGAGCAAGCCATTTGTTGCTGTAATTTTTACATAACAGAGAATGGTCATATTACACCGCTGATGGCATAACGTTATTAATACCTGTCTTGAGTTAGCCTTATGCTCTCAAATAACCCAATCCATCTTTTCCACAATTCATAAGTAGATCGAGCACACTGAGGTTAGGTGAAAAATCATATTTATATCCAAACACCTGCGGGTATCGTTTCGAAACAAAATCAGGATGGGTATTTATGTTATTTTTTTGATTTGATAAATGTCGATGGTCGTGTGCGGCATTTGTTTCAAAAGCAGTGGTGAAGGTAAAAGTAACTTGTTGCTTTAATTTACTCAGCACAAAATTGAGCAAGTTTTGATTAAACAAAAGAAGAGAAGGTTCATTGTTAAAAAAAACTTGGCTTAGCTCGTCTTTGTAAAA
>JAYTNW010000313.1:0-7353 GCA_043748115.1 Bacteroidota bacterium
GCCATTGAAGGCTCTGTTCGTGAAAAAGAAACACAAAATCCTATGAACGGTGTTGCTATTGAGCTAATGAACATGAAAACAGGAAAACTCGAAACAGGCATCTCAAGTTCTACGGGAAAATACCTTTTTAATAACTTAGACACAGGGACAGTTTACAAAGTGATTGCCGGAAACAAGAATTGTTACACACAAACAGAATTAAAGAGCACTAAAGGAATTAATGAAAACACGTTGTTCCATGCAGATTTTGATCTTCTCCCATGCGAAGGTGATATTATTGTGATTGAAAACATTTATTACAACCTTGACAAACACAACATTCGCACAGATGCTGAAGAGCCGTTGAATAAGGTTTTAACCTTGTTGAACAAAAATCCGGATATTTCTATTTTACTTCGCTCACATACAGATAGCCGTGCCAATGATGCATATAACCTAGCGCTATCACAACGTAGAGCAACTGCCGCTGTTGAATATTTAGTAAAACATGGTATCAGAAAAAATCGTTTGCAGGCTAAAGGATTTGGAGAAACTTTGCTAGTTAACAAATGTGGTAACGAAGTTTACTGTACTGAAGAAGAACATCAATTAAATAGAAGAACAGAGTTTCAGATTTTAAAATCAGTGGCTAACAACAAGTAATTTTTCATTGGCACAAATTCTATTCGTTCAAATTAAAATCATTGTTAGAAAAATAATTTTGCGGATTAAGTGAAAAATGGATATGTTTGGTATTGATTACTAAGCAACCATGAAAAAACCTCTTTTAATCTTGTTTTTTTTGTTACAATACAAAACATCGTATTGCCAGTATTTTGAGTGGAGTATAACTTTGCAAAACATTAGTTCATCTCAATCAGCAAGTATAGGGCTGTTGTCAGCAGATATAGATTACAATGGCAATCAGCTTCTCACTTTTGATCAAAAACCGTGTCTTTTATGCACCCATGAAACCTATTTTTTAAAAAGAGGAAATCCACGCGACTGGTACGTGGGAGGATTTAATTTTTTTTTGCTGGGAAATAAACATAAAATGTTTGGTGATAAGGAGAACAATTCTTTTTATTTCGGTTCGATAAACAAAACATTGAATATTGCAGGTGTAAACACTCATTTGTTTTCAAATACTGACACACTTGCATTTCTGAAATTTGATACTGCAGGGGTGTGTATGTGGGCACAAAACAGAATTTTAAGAAATGCTTATGTCGATTACAACGGAAACAGTTACTTGATTGATGACAGCTTGCTTACTCTTTACAACCCATCAGGACAAATGCAATGGCAGCGGCCAAGAAATGCCACCAATATAATGGTGGACACCGCTAGCAACTACTTTCAATATTACGGTGGCAACTTGGTTAAATTTGACTCGAGCGGAGTTGCGCAATGGCAGCTTGCCGTTAACAGCAATACTTACTTTTTTACTCGACTTAGAACGCGGCTATTTGTGCGAACAGGAATTTTAACTTCGGAAATTGACCTAAACAATGGCAGCATTTTAAATACCAGTGGTTATGGAGGAGATGCGTACGACTCAAAAGGAAATTATTACAACAGCACCTACACTTATAAAAACGACACCAATGGAGTAAGCTGGCAGTTTAATCTGAAGGACAATGGCCTCTCTACTATTTTTTCGAGTCAGATGGATATTTCAGATAATATTTATGGTATAAAAACCATTGACATGGCTTACTTGGGTACAGCTCATGACCTATTTATACCTCCAAACTCCTATTATTATAACGACCCTCGAGTTTACACCTACTATTCAGCAAAAATTGCTGCCTACAAAATTAGCCCTTATGATACACTTGAAAACGGAACTATTTTGACAGGAGATGTGAAGGCTATTTGTGCAAAAGGCTCCATTGATGTTCAGTTTACACTCAACAATTATTACGTACAATATTATGACCAAGGGTTCTCAGTTGAAATTTCTGATTCATCAGGTTGTTTTGCATTTCCTATAGTGATAGGAACCGGCAACAGATCACCAATTGCATGCAATATTCCTTACTTTAATTTGAGTGGAAACAACTACCGTATTCGTGTAGTTAGCAATACCACGCCAAAAATTACGGGCTCATCAAATGCATTGCCATTAACAAGTTATCAAAGCGCTTCTCCGCAAATCACGTTTTCAAATTTTTCATCTCTATTGGGTTCATCGTGCCTGCCATTTACCATGTTTATTGACCCACCCGGTCCTTATTCTTGTAGCTGGTATAAAAACAGCTATTCCACGCCCAACTATTTTGCACCTTTCGGTTCCGGCCTTTCAGTTTCACCAAGTCCAAATGGCGATGATTATAAAGTTTATATAACAGACACCGTTACCGGTTGCGAATATGAGCTAAGAAAAAATGATGTATTTGGTTCTACTAACAATTATCTTAGGTTTAATTTACCTACAAGTATTTGTTCCAATGAAGGCCCTGTGTATTTAACTATGGCCAGCTTACATGGACAATTTACAGGAAATGGAATTTATGGCAACCACTTTTATCCTGACAGTGTTGGTATAGGTCAGGCTGCAATAACATATGTTACTTTCGACACCGTGCCGTGTTACAGTCCTGACACTACTCTTTTTATAGAAGTTGACTCTTGTGTAAATCCACTGAAAACATTGCAGGTAAACCAAGGCTTGAAAAATAAATTTTGTGATGGCGATAGTTTAATTGTTGATTTTGAAGCCGACACCAACGTTTTTCCGGCTGGAACAAAATTTTACCTACAATTATCTTATCCCGGAGGCTTCTTTGGCTTTAATGATCAAATTATTGACAGCAGTTACACAACTCCTTTCAAAACAATTGCGAAAGCGCCCTATTTCTCTACCAGCCAATACAGGTTAAGAGCAATTACTTTAACCCCATATAATGCAGGAACAAATAACATAGGTGGATATATTTCGATATCGCAGAAGCCTTATATCCATTCATTTTATTCATCACAAAACTTAAACACCAACTGCGGTTACGGAATTAATGTGTTAACCGCAGAAGCTGAAGGCACCTTTTACACTTGGCATCATGATAGCGTAACTTATGTGGACACCATTCAATACGCATCGGGGCAATTGTTCACCGGTTTAAGTTCATCATTTTTGGCAACCGCTCATGGTTATTACTGGGTGGAAATAGTAAATGAGGGCGGATGCGTTTCAGTAACAGATTCTATTTTAATTACGGACTCCACACAAATGGTATTCGGATCCATTAATCCTACAGCAGCAACCAAGTGTGCGTTGGATAGTGTTTTAATTTCTGTTGTTACGGACAGCACAAGTCACATAACATGGAGCTATAATGCAACCCCATTTACACCCAATGATCCTTTGAATATTGTTACATCGGCAGCAGGAAATTACGTGGCCACGGTTTCTAATTCCTTTGGCTGTAAAAAGCAACTTACGAGTTTGGTCTCAAACAATATTATTAGTGCTACAATACAAACACTTTCAAGCTACGTTTGCTTTGGTGACAGTGTGCGACTTTGGTTTAATAACACACCCGGTTTCACGGGAATAAATTGGTATAAAGATGGTGTGTTACAACCCACATCAGGCACTTCGTTTTATGCAAAGGACTCTGGAAATTATTATTTTAGTTTTTTAGGCTTTAACGGATGTGTAAATTTTTCTGATACCCTAAACATTGGTTTGAGGTTTAAGCCTATTCCTTCTTTTACGCAGGATACCTTATACTATTGTGCAGGTGCAAACAGCATAACTTTGCAAGCAACCTGTTCTTTTACAGGAAACACTCCATATAAATGGAACCTTCGCTCAGGAAGCATCCAAAGTAACATCATAACAGCTACAAACTTTTACAGTGTTAATGTAAACCCCAATTTATCAAATGGAATTTATGTTTTAAATGTTTCTGCAGATTGTCCGAGTTACACGAGTGACACCTTGATTGTGCTACCCTACACACCCACTCCTATCGTGTTATCCTGTTTAGACTCCACCACTTTTTGTGTTGGCGACAGTGCCCTGCTCGTGCCATCCGTTACAAATGCTGGCAGCTATCTTTGGCTATTGAATGGTACAGATACCCTGTCGAACGATACTACTTCCACCTTGTATGCATTTACACAAGGGAGTTACTCCGTGACGATTAGTGATTCTGTTTGCCATCCCGTATCTAACACCATCACTATCACCACTCCATGTGTTACGGCAATACCTGACCATGTAGATTTCGCCCGTTCAATAACCTTGATCCCCAACCCGGCTAAGGATTATTTACAACTTATATCTCCATTAAATTGCAGGGGTATTGTTTTTCAAATAACGGAGGTTTCCGGAAAAATAATTGAAACCGGAATAATAAAAAACACCGTTACAACAATCGGCCTATTTAAACTTTCACGGGGTCTATATTTTATAAAAGCAGGCTCGGAAACGTTGAGGTTTATTAAATTGTAAAAACCAGCATCCCCAATTGTTTTTATTTTTCTACATAACACCGTTGGCAAGTTCTTAATAAATTGCTTCGGGCATTTGCGTACTCCAAAAGTATTTCCCTATTTTCGTGATGTATGCTACCCATTATTGCACCTGTTGAGAAGGACCTGCTGGAGAAAGAGCTGAATGGCGACCGCTTTGTGCGCAAGGCCAATAACGGCAGCAATGAAATTTACATAGTTACCATTCAAAATTCGCCCAACGTTTTGAAAGAAATAGGGCGTGTGCGCGAAGTTACTTTCCGCCATGCCGGTGGTGGTACGGGGAAAGAAACAGACTTAGACGAGTTTGATTTGATGGACAACTGCTATCAGCAACTTATTGTGTGGAACCCAGCTGATAAAGAAATTGTGGGTGGTTACCGTTTTATTCGTTGCGTGGAAGCAGAGGCAGATGCTCAACACCAGTTTAAGTTAGCCACGACAGAGCTTTTTCATTTTTCAGAAGATTTTATTAAAAATTATTTACCGCATACCATTGAACTGGGGCGATCGTTTGTTCAGCCACATTACCAACCCACTGCAGAAAATCGAAAAGGTTTATTTTCTCTTGACAATTTGTGGGATGGTTTAGGTGCCATTGCTGTTGACAATCCAGACGTTCAATACTTTTTTGGCAAGGTGACCATGTACCTCCACTTTAACCGTGAGGCGCGCGATATGATCTTGTTTTTTATGAATTATTATTTTCCTGATAAAGAAAAATTAGTGGTCCCACATTTGCCATTGCCTATTGTACATCAAATGGGTGATTTTGAAAAAGAGTTGAACGGGCTTTCGTATAAAGAAGGGCACCATTTGCTTAATAAACATGTGCGTGCGTTGGGAGAAAATATTCCACCATTGTTTAACAGCTATATGAATTTATCGCCCAGCATGAAAACTTTTGGCACCGCCCTAAACACCCATTTTGGCGATGTGGAAGAAACAGGAATTTTAGTTACGCTTGCCGACATTTACGACAGCAAAAAAGAGCGTCACGTTAACACCTACCAAAAATAAAAGTAACTTTTATTATTATTTTTTTATCAGTTTGGCAATCTTAGCTATAAGATCCTCCTGCGTAAATGGTTTACTCACATATTCATTCATCCCTACATCAAAGCACTTTTGAATTTCTTCGGCAATTACGTTGGCTGTCATCGCCAAAATGGGAATGGTATTAAACGGCTTTGAAAGTTGTGTGCGAATATGGCGAGTGGCTTCATATCCATCCATCTCCGGCATGTGTATATCCATGATTACAAGATCGTAGTTTCCCTGC
Organism: Bacteroidota bacterium; assembly: GCA_043748115.1. Taxonomy (GTDB): domain Bacteria; phylum Bacteroidota; class Bacteroidia; order AKYH767-A; family OLB10; genus OLB10. Next base: position 5,744 of record JAYTNW010000313.1, read on the forward strand.
TGCAGTTTTTCAACAGCTTTTTTCCCATCATCAACAATATCCAAGGTCAAGTCTTCAATGAGCATCTTCAGCGTATCCTCTGCAACCATTTGGTTAAACAAATTATCCTCTGCCAACAAAATTTTTACGCCTGTCAAATTTATACCTTCATTTAGGTTTACTGAATTGTCTTTTTTTGCCTGAGCCTCTGATTTTTGCATTGGCAACAAAAAGGAAAACACTGAACCTTTACCCTGTTCACTTTCTACAATGAGGGTTCCTTGCATGAGCTCCACCAATTGTTTACTGATGGTAAGTCCGAGGCCGGTACCACCAAACTTGCGGGTGGTGTCACTACTTTCTTGGGTAAAGCTTTCAAAAACCTGATGAAGCTTTTCTTTGGCAATACCAATACCGGTATCACGAACACTAATTCGCAGGCTGTCGTTCTCATTGGCAACAGCAACACTTACTGAACCCGCTTCTGTAAACTTAATTGCATTGCCCACCAAATTAATCAAGACCTGGCTTATGCGCACAGGATCGCCAATAAACCAATCGCCAATGGATTGAGGATAGTCAATAAAAAAATGGAGCTTGCGCTCATCGGCCTTCACGCGCAAAGCTTCAAAAACATGGTCAACCGTTTCACGAAGATCGAATGGAATATTTTCAATGGTAAATTTCCCCGACTCAATTTTGGAAATATCAAGAATGTCGTTGATAATAACCAGCAGATTGTCAGCACTGCTTTTAATGATGCCAAGGTATTTATTCTGCCGTTGATCGAGTGTGGTAGTGCTCAACAGGTTAATCGTACCAATGATGGCATTCATTGGCGTACGAATTTCATGGCTCATGTTGGCGAGGAACTGCTGTTTAAGTTGCTTAGAGGCCTCAGCCTGCTCCTTTTCAATAATGGCCACTTCTTTTTCCTGAATGGTTTGTTGCAGCTGCTCCTTAGCCTTAATGCCTTGTTTCAACACCTCTACTTCGTCAAGCCCCTTAATAAGTGTGGTTTCCAAATCCATCATATCTATGGGTTTGGTAACAAAATCAAAAGCGCCCCTGTTCATGGCCTGCCTAATGTTTTCCATATCGCCATATGCAGAAATAACTACAGCCTTGGGGTGCATATGCTCTTCTTTAATTCTGTTGAGCAAGGTTAGTCCGTCCATCACCGGCATGTTTATATCGGTAAAAATAAGATCAATGGAATTATCAGCTCTTAACTTTACCAATGCCTCCTCACCGTTGTGTGCAAACTCAAAGGCAAGTTCTTTACTTCTTATCTTGGATCGGAACCGCTGTGTTATGAGCAGTTCCAAATCTGTTTCGTCATCAACAACTAAAATTTTCTTTGCCATTAAAGGTATTGGTTTAAAAGGTTTGTTATTTTTAAATAAAATGTTCAGCTAATGAGTTTGTTCATGCAATTTTTTAACTCATCAAAATCAACGGGCTTGGTCACAAAATTATCCACGCCACGACTCATGGCATCGTTGTAATTGGTTTCATCACCATAGGCAGAAACCATTATTATTTTTAGTTGCGGATAATGCTGCTTTACACGATGCACCATTTCCAAACCGTTCATGCCTGGCATGTTAATGTCAGAAAGAATAAGCAAT
>JAYTNW010000314.1:0-1706 GCA_043748115.1 Bacteroidota bacterium
GTAGTTTTATCTTTTACACCTAACCATTGCTGCCTGTTCAAGGTAAAATATTCAGGCACATTAAAACCTGCTTTGCGCATGAGGTCCTTTTGCACGGCCTTATTCATTCCAATAGCCGATGACAATATACCTGACCCGGAATAAGGTATTCTGTAAAATTCAAGCAACCCTTGTATGCGCCCATCTTCTCCATCACAGCCATGCAGACATAAGAAGGCAAAATCCATAAGTTCAGCCAAGGAGGAGGCTTCAATGCGTGTTCCTATTTTAATGCTAAGCTTAAGCTGTTCCTGTAAGGAAAGGTTGCCTAAATTTTCTGCATACACCTGAAAGCCATGAGGTGAGTCAGGGATTACATCTACAGCAGGATAAAAATCACGGATGCTGCCTTTATAAATATATTGCCAGTCGAGCAGAATAAGGTTTCCAAAACTGTCAGAAAAAAGAGGAATGGGTTCAAAAAGACTTTTGTCCAAATTATCATATACCGTGCGCCCACCGGCAAAAGACACCTCGCGCTCACGCGATGCGCCACCAAAAATGATCCCGACCTTTATTTTCATCATATAGAGTTGGTAGTTTATTTTACTACGGGCAAATGTAAATGAATTGCTCCTGTCAAATTGATGCTATTTATAAGCATCTGTTTCTTTTTTTAACAATGAAGGGTTAATTAACAAATGCATTGAGTGAGAGGTCACAAAACATTTTAAAGCACCACAGGGTTATTAACACGTATGCACTCACAATAGTTTAGCATATGCTTATTTCACCAATTGAAATTTAAAAACAGGGTGCTACATTTGTTGTCGTATTTTTTATTTTGTTATGCAAGAATTTAGGCCTTCGAGTTTTAAACTTTTACCCGATGTGGTAAAAAATATCATGATTGTGTGTACCCTTTCATTCCTCGCCTATGCGGCTTTGGAAGAAAAAGGAATCATTGATTTAAACGCTATTTTGGGATTGTATTCACCCAAGTCAGAGCACTTTCATTGGTGGCAATATTTCACTTACATGTTTATGCATGGCAATTTCACGCATCTTTTATTAAACATGTTTGCTTTTTGGATGTTTGGTAATGTGCTTGAAAACCTGTGGGGGCCTAAACGCTTTTTTATTTATTTTGTAGTAACCGGTGTGGGTGCAGGAATATTGCACACCTTAATTGGTTTCTATGAAGTGGGAGTATTGCAAAACAAAGCCGAAGCCTTTTACAACTCACCGGGAGCCGATGCCTTTGCTGTTTTTTTAAGGGAAAACATCCCTTACCAATTTCTTAATGCCGAGTATGCATCGGCTGTAGAGTCTGTGAAAGAGGCGTGGTACAAATCAGGCGATTCTCCTGTTTTGATGCAGCAATCCAAAATACTGATTGACCAATACATTAACTTCAAACAAAACATTCCAACAGTGGGTGCATCAGGAAGCTTGTTTGGCGTGCTCTTGGCTTTTGGTATGTTGTTTCCTAACACCATGATTTACCTTTACTTCCTCATTCCTGTTAAAGCAAAATACTTTGTGATGTTGTACGGTGCTGCCGAGTTATATATGGCCTACCAAAATAATCCGACAGATAACGTAGCACACTTTGCTCACTTGGGCGGAATGTTGTTCGGATTTATTCTCATTAAAATATGGAATAGAAACAACCATTCTTCCATGTCCTGATACCCAAACCTTCTATGTTTCAAAAAACCAAACAA
>JAYTNW010000315.1:0-5632 GCA_043748115.1 Bacteroidota bacterium
CGGCAGTTCTTTTAATCAAGTATCATCCGGTAATTACCAGTTGTGGGTGGCCGATGCCAACGGATGCTCATCACAACAACCACTCACCATCGTTAATGCTCCTTCACCTGTTTTATCCATAGCAAGTGTAACAGATGCTGCTTGCTTTGGACAATCTTCTGGTTCTGCTCTTGTTTCATCGGTTGGAGGAACCTCTCCTCTTAACTATTCTATTGATGGTGGTGTTACGCTCCAGGCATCTGCGCAGTTTAACACATTGTCACAAGGAAATTATTCTGCCATTGTTGTTGATGCTAATGGATGTACAGACAGCGTTGCCTTTCAAGTAAATGAGCCTTCGCAATTAGTGGCTGTAACTTCGGCTATTCCAGTTGCCTGTTTCGGCTTAGCGAATGGAAGTGCATGGATTACCACAGGCGGAGGAAGTGCCCCTTACCAGTTTTCCTGGAACCATACCACTGTAAGTTCCGACTCAGTATCTAACCTGTTGGCTGGAAATTATTCAGTTGTGGTAACAGATGGTCATGGTTGTATGCTTTTGGATTCAGTTGTGGTAACACAACCGCTGGCCATTGCGGTTCAAGTACAATCTCAGGATGTATCATGTTTTGGCGGAAATAACGGCTCAGCCATTGTCGTAGTTAATGGAGGGGTTATGCCCTACACTTACGTGTGGTCTCATGCGGGCGCAGGTACACAAACCGCATTTGGATTAACACCTTCAACATATAATGTTTTAATTACCGACTTTAACGGCTGTACCTTTAACCAACCTCTCACCATTGCAGAGCCTCCGCAAATCGTGATTACCCCTGTGGCAGATCATGTAAAATGTTTTGGAGGTAATGATGGTTCAATTGCGGTGTCTCCTTCAGGAGGTACAGGAACATTTACTTACCAGTGGTCCGTTGCCCAAACCGGGTCAACCGCAACAGGGCTTATTGCTGGCAACTATACCGTTACGGCAACAGATGCAAATGGATGTACTACTGTTGCCAATTCAGTTATATCGCAGCCTGCATTGTTGGTTATTGCTGACACAATCACACATATCCTTTGCCACGGACTGGCCAATGGAAGCATAAACGTGCAAGTAACTGGAGGCGCACATCCCTATATTTATACATGGTCATCCGGTTTGCCGTCAACTGCAACCGTTAACAATCTTCCGCAAGGAATATATACTGTAACGGTTACTGATCAACATAATTGTATCAAAACAAAACAGGCAACCATACAGCAACCCACTGTCATTAATCTTAATGTTTCTCCTGATCCGACTATTTGTATTGGCCAACAGGCATCATTAACGGCTACGGCAACAGGAGGAACTTCGCCTTACACTTTTAAATGGAACACTGGTTATGTTGGGTCAACGCTTACGGTATCGCCTGCTGCAACTTCTCCTTATGATGTTTATATTACGGATCACAACGGTTGTAATACACCACGTAAATATGCCAACGTAAATGTTTTCCCTGCGTTAAGTGCGGTAATGTCTGATGACGATACACTTTGCAAAGGAGAATCAACTTTATTAAATGCAAATGTTTCTGGTGGTAATGGTGGTCCCTATTCTTTGGTGTGGACAAATGTTACATCCACAAATCCTTCAGTTACAGTTACACCTGACAGCACAACAACATACCTGATTGCAGTTACTGACGGCTGCACCGTGCAACCAGCGTTTGCGCAGGCAACGGTTATTGTTAACCACTTGCCTGAATTAATCTTTGCGCCCTTGACTTTAAATGGCTGCATGCCGCTCTTGGTTAACTTCAGCAATCAAACGATTAACGGTGCTACGTACAGCTGGCAATTCGGTGATGGTGAAAATGATACTACAGCTGTACCAGTTCACATGTTTAACGCACCTGGTGTTTACGATGTAACCCTTACTGCATACAGTGTTGAAGGATGCACAAGCACCTTGGTGCTTAATGATGCTGTTGAAGTATATGCATTGCCTGAAGCGATATTTGAAATAAACCGCACAGAAACCAATATCCTTGACCCACGTTTCGAGTTTGCGGACTTGTGTATAAACACAGCACAATGGAATTGGGATTTTGGTGATGGAAGAGGTGTGAGCAACCAAATAAATCCGTTTTACGCTTATGCCGATACCGGTGTTTATAGGATCACACTTATTGCTACCAGCAACGAAAATTGTATGGATACCACTTATGGCGAAGTGCATGTTGGTGGGGCTTATACGCTTTACATTCCCAATGCATTTACTCCTAATAATGATGGGCGAAATGACAAGTTCTATTGTTCAGGTACCGGTTACACGGAACTTAAAATGGTTATTTATGACCGTTGGGGAAATCTGATTTTTCAACAAACAAGTGCAAACCCAGCATGGGATGGTTTTAATATGCTTAATAGCACTGAGTGCCAACAAGGAACCTATGTTTATAAAGTAAGTGCCAAAAACATTTTTGAAGATGACGTGTATTATAAAGGAACGGTGACACTGGTGAGATAAAAATAAAACCGTGTTATAAACTATGTCATTAATTAAGTAGGCCCTGTTTTTATTTACTTAATATTTACTTTTGCACGACATGTGCATTCCTGGTAAAATATCACCCTCTATGGCTTTCTCTTTTATTGTTTTTTGTGTGCTTACCATTGTTGGTCCTTATCTTCACTTTAGTTTGATGAGTGCCAAAGCGCAGAATGCTGATTTTTCAAAAGTAAAAATAATAGGACACCGTGGTTTTGCCGCTTATGCTCCTGAAAATACCCTGGCCTCGTTCAGACGATGTTTAACGATGCAATCACAAATGATAGAATTGGATGTGCATCTTTCAAGTGATGATAGTGTAATGGTGATACACGATCATACTGTTGATCGCACATCGAATGGAAAAGGTCATGTAGAAAATTTGACCTACAATCAATTAAAAAAATTAGATGCTGGCATTTGGTTTTGCGAAAACTTTAATGATGAAAGAATACCGGAATTATCAGAGGTGCTTGAACTTGTGAATGGACAACGTACCGTTCTCATAGAATTAAAATGGCCGCAAAAAGGGATTTACAAGGGTTTGGTTGCTAAAGTAATTGAGCTTGTCAGGAAATATAAGGCGGAACAATGGGTCATCATTCAAAGTTTTGAACCGTTATATCTAAAAGAAGTATCCCAACTTGCACCTGATCTTGTTACTCATCAACTTATTTATGGAGCGGCTAGGTTTTTACCAATTTATTATGACCGTACTTTTCATCTTAAAAAATTTAAACCACTTATTTTTGTAAAGGCTGTTAATTGTAATTATTTATATGCTACCAAAAGATTTGTTAAAAAGATGCACAACAAAAACTTGAGCGTTAATGTGTACACCGTTAACAAACCTAAATTCATTTTGCGCTTGGCTGGCAGAGGAGTTGACGGCATCATTACTGATAATGCTTTGCTTGCGGAGAGAACACTTTACATCAAGGAGTAATATTTTAATGACTTCTTTTATTCTTGTAAGCACCTAAAACGATGGCCGTCCTTTTAATCGCATGTTTTTTTGTGGTCAAATTTTACCATTGCATGCACAACAATTTCCAGTAAATAGTTTTCAACCGATGTAATTTTCGAGCAATTGTGTATTACATTAGCACAACTAAAAACAAGTACTCATTCTCTAACCAGTTAACCAAAACACATTCCTATGCAGAACGGCCCAAGCCAACTGCATCCCTTCATTATTGCTGTTCAATGTAAAAATCTTCAGGCTGGAGTTTACAGCCGTTTGCATCATAGATGCAAGCAACAACTTCAATGGATGGATAACGTTACCTCCTTCAATCAATTATTGGAGGCATTGCATCATAAACCCGATGCCATCGTTTTATTGTGCACTCGGCTTTCGGGTTTTAGCTTACAAAATTCTTTATCGTTGCTGCAACAGCATTTTCCTTTGGCTACATTTATTTTAATGAGTGAACATTTTAATTCGCTTATAGCAAACCAAGTAAATCAGGGGTGTGCCAATGCTTACTTGCTTACCATCTCAGCAGTTGATGATGATTATTTAAAGGCAATTGATGCTTGTCTCCATCAAAAAAAATATTACCCGTCAGATGTGGCACAGCTCATTTTGCTTCATAGCAACCAGCCACTAAAGCTCCATGATGCTAAAATACGCACGGTGCTAGAGTTGATGTTGCAATCAAAAACGGTTAAAGAGATGGGAGCTATAACAGGCATTCCCGAAAGCACCGTACGCAAAAAACATGACAAAATAAAAGCTGTTACCTCCAAGCATAAATATGGTTTGTTGGGGTATGCTTTGCAACACCGCCTTATTACACAAGAGATGGTGGGATAAGGGAGCGTTATTCAACAAAAATTAATAGATAAAACATCAAAAAATAAATATAAATGAAAAATTTTAGAGACATTTTAAAAAAGGATAAAGAGCTCAGTGATGAAGTAAACGAACTAGTGGACAGTGGAAAAAACTTACCCAGTGCCAGAAGATTAAACATAGGTCATTTGGCTATTAAAAAGGCAATGGTGGGTCCGCGCAACGAAATGCCGAGGGCAGAAGCCATGGTTCAGTATTTTTTGAGGCCGGTGTTGTTGGTTCGTAACAACAAAATTGATGCACCCAATTCAGCAGTGGTACGCAATAGGCTAGCTCCCTTCATGAGCAAACTTAACAGCAGGGTAGCCTCTGTAGGTAGAATTGATTTTAGAAAAGCATCCAAAACCTATGGTGGCACAGGCTGGCTCATTGATGATGATATTATTGTCACCAATCGTCATGTGGCGGAGTATTTTTCAGAACGAAAAGGCAAGAGCATTGTTTTTCGAAAAAATTTTGTTGGTGATGCAATTGATGCCTTCGTTGATTTTAAAGAGGAGTACACCGGTAAAAATGTGGCCACCTCACAGTTTGAGGTGCAAGTTGAAAAAGTGTTGTACATGACTTCAAAAGAATCAGAACCTGATATTGCTTTTCTGAAAATAAAAAAACACGCTAACCTTCCTGATCCAATACAGGTATCGGACATGATATTGAAACCATCACAATTTATTGCTGCTGTGGGTTACCCCGCTTATGATCAAGACGGCATTATTGGTGAAGCCGAAGCGGCAAAAGTGTTTGGAAATATTTACAACGTAAAACGATTTTCTCCTGGTGAGGTGATGACCTATGATAAAGCACCGTGGTATTTTTATCACGACTGCACCACTTTGGGCGGCAACAGCGGCTCAGTGATTTTAGATAACCACTCAGGCCTTGCTGTGGGTTTGCATTTTAAAGGCGACCTTGAAGTGGCCAACTATGCAGTTAAGGCTTCTGAAGTGTTAAAGTATCTTAAAAAAATAAGCACAAAAGTTGCGGCTACAAATCCAGCGCCTAAAGCAAATGTTAGCAAAGCTACACCTGAAGGCTCACCTGCCGACTATGCCGACAGAGAGGGATTTAACACGGCCTTTCTAGGGAAAAATTTAAATGTGCCTTTGCCAGTGGTGAACATTAACAAAACACAGGTGTTGAGTTTTACAGATAATGGTAAAAAAACTACAGAGCTTAAGTACCAACATTTCAGTGTAGTAATGAACAAAGAGCGCAGAATGTGTTTTTTTAGTGCGTGCAACATTGATGGCAAATTAAGCAAG
>JAYTNW010000316.1:0-7391 GCA_043748115.1 Bacteroidota bacterium
AATTTTATGCGGTGGTCATCACAAACATAATATCGTAACGCATAAAAGTAAGTAGCGGAAGCAAGAGGTTCATTTTGATGATTGGCTCCATCCCACCTAAAATTTATATCAGATGTATCAAAAACCAGGTTGCCCCAACGGTTAGTGATTGTCAATGAGATTAACGCTACATCTTTGTAATCCGCTAAAAAATAATCATTAACGCCATCATTATTCGGAGTAAAAACATTAGGTAATGAAATGCTCAACCCATCATCACAAGTATCGGGGTTGGTTTCTCTTACATAAATATAAATTGAATCGCGCTCTTCACAACCTGAAGTATCTGTAATTGTTAGATATATCCAAACAGAACTATCAAGCATAGCCATTGTGACAAATGAATCAACATTACTGAACTGCGCTGCTCCCATCCATTCATAATCCAATGCTTGTTGATAATTACAAATTAAACCCACATCACTTCCTGCAACTACGGTATCTGCATCTGAAATAATGTTAAAATAAGTTATCGGTTTTATGCTCAGCATCGTTACCACCACACTATCACATCCGCTAACGCTAATGAGTGTATCATTAAAAATTCCCGCTGCTTCATGCACAGCATTCCCAACCATAAACTTATCGCCTTTACAAATGGAAGCGCTAAGGCTATCCACAATGGTGATTACTGAAAGATAAGTGAACATTATTTTTCTACACAACACACCATCTGCAATAGTTTCCACATAATTACCGCTCTGTGAATAATAGTTGTTACCCACCAAAACAGAATCTCCGTTACATATACTTACGCTGCTGGAGTCCGTATTCATTGGGAGGAATGAAAGCGTTGTTACCACCACACTATCACAACCGTTTGCGGTGAGAAAAGTATTGTGATATGTTCCCGGCAAATAATATACCTGCAACCCCACTTGAACAGAATCTCCTTCACAAAATGCAAAACTATTCATCACACTATCGCCTGGTGACAGATAATAGTTTGTTTCGAGCGTATCGTTACACCCGTTGATGTTAACTATCTTAGTAACATGATACCAACCAGTGTCAGCAACAGTAAACGGTGAAAATGAAATAGAATCACCAATCACAATATTTCCATTGGGATATTGCCAAGTGTAAGTAAAGTATGCTGATGATACGGCCTGCAACGATGCATAATTACCATCGCAGAAAAAACCTACTTTAACAATGGGTGGAAAAGAGTCTGATGAAACCGTAATTTGCTGAGTGTAATTGTTACCGCAAACATCTTCCATGCTTACCAAATAGTTTCCGAATTGCTGTATTTGAAAAACAGCGCTGTCCTGTAACGGAAAAGTTTGTGGTCCGTTGATAATTGCAAACTGATATGGAGGTACACCCCTGCTTGTATCAGGAATGAGTTCAACATAATTAATGCCGTTGCAATAAACAGTGTTATTTGATAAAAAAGAACTGTTAGTGTAAGGCAATATAGTAATGGTATCATGAACGGTCCAGCAGGATGGCATCGTATCATTAGCCAAACTGGCGTCATACGCAATTCCACTGCCGTTATGTATGGCATAATCAATAACAAGAGCATATTGACCCACTGAAAGATTGGTTACTGAATCGAGGGAAGGTGTCGGGTAATAGTCTTCATAAAAGTAATTACTAGCAATGCCGGTAATGGATGCATAAACGGCTACGGGTGTGCCTTTATTAAAATTGTAATAAAGTGTGTTGTTGTTAAGGCAACTGGCTTTTAGACCCCACTCATAGTCTAAAATTGTTAGCATATTCGGATCAACTGTAAAGCTTCCTTGCACTACATTTCCACAGGAGTCAAAAACTTCAAATACGTAAAAACCTGCAGGGCAATCTCTGATGTTTATAAAACTCTGTCCATAATAACCGCTGATGTAGCGTGGATAGGCAATGGTATCCGAATACTCGAAGTGAGGTTTAGAGCTTTGTACATTGGCTGGTCCCGAAATAAAATGCACCACGGGTGACGATTCAAATCCTAGACATTCAAAGTAAAGTGCTGTGGATGAGTCCCGGCATGCATAAGAGTTGTAGATGTTAACTAAGGGGGCTGCAGCGGTTGGCCACACAATATCCCTTTGCCAAACCTCATTGCAACCATCAGTGATGGTTAACCTGTAAATATTTCCTGGCACTTCCGGCTTTAAATAAGGGGAACAGATGCCCGCACAAGAACCCGAATCAACAAGCAAATTGGTGGCAAGGTCAATAAGAGTAAAACTAACAATGGCTTTAGCGAAGGTGTAGTGAAAAGGATAAACCGGTAGTGCTTTTATCGAAGCCGTTGCTGAAAAGGTAGCCACACAATTAACCGTGGTAGCATAATAATAAAGTTGCCAGTCAAATGGAGCGACCTGTGTGTAATAGCTGGAAACGGATTGGCCGCACGTATCAGAAACCTGCACATATAGAGAATCACCATACGTTAGGTTTGGTATGGTATCCTTTAACATATATAAGCCCGGTACCTGGTTGATGGTGTCTAATGGTATTGCAAACAACTGTTTGGTAATTGGGCCAAAGATGGTGCTGTACGAAATAGTCAGTGGCAAATCATCTTTTTCTTTGAACAAATAAATGTAGCTTGTTACTTCCAGTGTGTCACAACCGGTTTTATAAATCAGGCATCCCACATCATAAGGCACATCAACAAGCCCGGTTCCCGATGCAATAAGTGTTGAAAATCGTGTTTGGTAATTTCCACAAGCATCTGTCATTCTTATCTCATAGGAGTTATCGGATAATGAAGGGAAATAATTTTGCGCCTGCGGATTTCCAGGAACAGGTGCCATGACTTGGTAAAGATAAGGTGCCAATCCAAAAGCTGTATCAGCAATGGCAGTAATGCTACCATCTGTAAAACCTTGGCAGGTTGGGTTAATGCCCACCAAATCAAATCGCGGCAACTGGTAATTTCCTCCAACCTGAAACTGTGTTTCAAGGCTATCGAAATTTACATCGTAAATGCGTGCTGTGTAATTTCCCGGGTATAAGGAAGAAAAAGTATTATTATTTTGAACCGGTGACAAAACAGGTCCGGACACAATTGCATAAAACAACACACCAGATGGATTACTGTGCGCATAAACAGTTGCACTTCCGTTATTGGAGCAGGTGCTGTTTATGGTGCTAACAGAATCAATGGTAATGCTTGCTGTGGCTGCTAGATTAAAAAAAATTAAAAAATAGAAAGCGCAGCAAGGTCTAAAAAATGTTCTCATAAGGTTGGCTTTTACAGTAAGAGCCTATTCGCATGAAAAAGTTGCATTAACGCAAAAATAATTACGTTAAAAACTCAATGATTAATTTAATAAACCAAAAGTTGTGCTGGCTGAACTCAGAGCATATCTTACAAAACGCGCATCAAATTTTCCTGTTTTGAAATTAGTTTACCAATAGGTTTCAAATCTATGCCCACCGGCCAAAGCGGAGACATAACCGTGTTAAACTCATCTAAAGATGACGGTGCAACGGCCACCAATAACCCACCGCTTGTTTGCGGGTCACAGGTAACAAAAAGTTGTTTCGCAGTTAACTCATTCACTTTTCCTGAAATGGCCGAAAATATTTTGGTAGTCATATCCGGATAAATAAATTTATCGAGGTAATAGTCAAGGTTGGGCAACATAGGCAATGCATCAAAATAAATTTCTGCAGATAGGCCACTGCCTTCGCACATTTCTGCAAGGTGTCCCAACAATCCAAACCCTGTAACATCAGTAAGGGAATTCACTCCATGTATTTTACCACAATGCTCACCGGCTTTATTTAAGGAAGTCATACTGGCCACTGCATTTGCAATATCCGCTTCAAGAGCCACCCCTTTTTTTGCAGCAGAAGTAACTATTCCCACTCCTAAAGGCTTCGTTAAAAAAAGAAGATCTCCTTTCTTTCCTGTACAATTCCTTTTAAGGTTTTCCGTATTTACCAACCCATTTACAGCCAAACCAAAAACAGGTTCTGAACTGTCAATACTGTGTCCACCAGCCAAAGGGATACCGGCCTCTTTACAAATAGACCTTCCTCCCTCAATAATTTGCTGTGCAATTTCAACAGGAAGTTTATCAACGGGAAAACCAAGAATGGCAACTGCCATCAAAGGCTTTCCGCCCATTGCATAAATATCACTAATGGCATTGGCCGCTGCAATTTGCCCAAACTGAAATGCATCATCAACAATAGGCATAAAAAAATCAGTGGTGCTAATGAGTGCTGTGCCATTACCGAGATCATAAACGGCTGCATCATCCTTGGTTTCATTTCCTACCATGAGGTTTTTAAAAGCAAGGTTGGAGGTATTGCTTTTTAATATCTTGTCTAAAATTTCAGGAGCTATTTTGCAACCACAACCTGCACCACGGCTATATTGTGTTAAGCGGATTTTATTTTCTGTCATACGTTTATTTAATGCGAACTGAATATTTGATTTAACAAGGCAATGATTTTTTCAACATCAAAGCAGCATTTGCTTGCATATCATCGTTTTCAAAATTAAAAAGCACAGCCTTCTCCTTATTGCGCAGGGCATCACTGTGGGTATAGGTTTTATCGTAATATTCAAGCATGATATCACACCATGCGTTTAGGTTTCCTTCTTCCAAAAATGCAAGTGCATTCTTCAAGCGAAGTCCACCTAACCTCTTTCTTATCTTTTCTGTTTTTTCTGCAAGGAGCGCTTTATCAAAATTTCCGTATTCATTTAATATTCGCTTTCTCCTAATTTCATAACTTACCTCCACAGTAACCACCGCAGCTTCACGCATCTGATTATAGAGTGACAACGGAATTACACAGGTTCCAATTTTAAAACTTTCGTTTTCTATCCACACTCTTTTATCATTACTTAAAGAGCACCATTGCATGGCCAGTAAATTTTCAAAATGCTCTGTGTAAGGTTGTTCTGGTTTTCCTAGCGACCCAAAGGCTGAACCTTTATGATTAGCGACTTCTTCAAGGTCAATAATCTGCTCTCCACATTTCTGAAGTTCTTTCAACAGTTCTGTTTTCCCACAGCCTGTTTTTCCTCCCAAAACCAACACCTTCCTCTTCTGTTCAAATTGCGAAAGCACCCAATGTCTGTAAGTTTTGTAACCGCCCTTTAAAAGTGTAACCTTAAATCCAGCAGTGGTAAGCACCCATGCCATAATGTTACTTCGCAAACCCCCTCTCCAACAATAAACAAAAACCTCCTTTTGTGGAGCCAGCTCTTTGGCTTGTTTAATAAAATCAGAAAACTTAGGGCCCACCATTTCAAAACCTTTGGTTACGGCTGCCTCGCGCCCCTCTTTTTTATAGGTGGTGCCAATCACAACCCGTTCCTCGTTATTGAGCAAAGGAAAACTAATGGCACCGGGAATGTGCGCCCGTGCATGTTCTGCAGGACTTCGGGTATCCAAAAGCACCTGCTTTTCGTTGGCAAAATGCTTTAAAAAAACATCAATGGGTACAGTGGCTGACATTTTAAATTTAACTAACGCGTGGTTTGCCTTTTGGGATAAGTAGTAATTTTATTTTAAACAATGCTTATACATTTGAACCACATTTTGCAATCCATAATACAGTGCATCGCTTATTAAAGCATGACCGATAGATACTTCGAGAAGGCCGGAAACGTTTGCATAAAAATAGTTCAGGTTTTGTAAGCTAAGGTCGTGGCCTGCATTTATACCCAGCTTACAATCCATGGCTGTTTTAGCCGCTAAAACATAAGAGGCAATAGCGGTAGATGCGTTTATTGAATAATGGGAGGCATAGCTTTCAGTATAAAGTTCAATCCTGTCTGTGCCGGTTTCTGAGGCCGCTTCTATTTGATCGCTAACGGGATCCATAAAAAGAGAAACTCGCATATTACCAGCTTTCAAGCGTTGAACGATGTCTTTTAGCATCATTTTATTTTTAACAGCATCCCACCCGGCATTGGAGGTAAGTACTCCGGGTGGATCGGGCACCAAGGTAACCTGTGCCGGCCGAACATCTTCCACCATCTTCAAAAAATCTTCTGAAGGATAGCCTTCAATATTGAACTCTGTGGTTAGCACCGCCTTCAATCCATACACATCAGCATAGCGTATATGCCTTTCATCGGGCCGCGGGTGAACTGTTATGCCATCGGCACCAAAACGTTCAATATCCAATGCTGCTTTAACAACATCAGGCACGTTTCCACCACGTGCATTACGCAAGGTAGCAATTTTGTTAATGTTTACACTTAATTTACACATGTATCCTTATTTGGCTCCCTTCGTAAACGTTATAGGTTTTATTTCGCAACTCAGGTTTAAGGCAAAAGTACTATGTTTGTCCGAAGGAAAAAGTTTAAATGATCACTAAAGAGTATATCAAAGATTTTATACCCCCGTTAAAAATATCAGACACGGGCGTGAGGGCATTGCAATGGATGAAATCTTTTCATTTAAACCATTTGCCTGTGGTGGATGGCTTGGCCTACAAAGGCATTGTGATGGAAAACGACCTCCTTAAAGCCAACGACCTAAACATTCCATTGTCGCAAATGGAGTTGCCCATGAATAGAATATTTATTAACGAGAACCAGTATATTTTTGATGCACTTGACTTTGTTACTAAACATGAATTAAGCATTGTACCCGTATTAAACAACGATGGAAATTATGTAGGGCTGCTAACCTTGGTTGATGTGATAGATTGTTTTTCACAAACAAAATCTATCAAAACTCCCGGTGGTGTTATAATACTAAGTGTTAAGGAAAAAGATTATTCACTTTCAGAAATATCCGGTATAGTTGAATCAAATGATGCTTTAATATTAAGCGCCAGCCTTAACCAAACCAATGTTACCAATGAACTGGAACTAACGCTAAAGGTAAACAAGATTGATCTCTCGCGGATATTGGCATCATTTTACCGTTTGAATTACACCGTAAAAGCAGCATATCACAGCAGTGAACTCACCAACGACCTGGAAGACCGTTACAATGCTTTTATGACCTACTTGAATGTTTAATAAAATCTTTTTTACCTTTTTATTTAGCATTTATTTTTTAGTCAGTTTCTCCAAATGCTATTCACAGGATAGTTTGGTAACCGGCACAGCTTCACGCATAAAGGTTGAAAAAATAATTATTACCGGAAATAAGTACACCAAACCACACATCATTTTCCGAGAACTGATATTCCATGAAAATGATACGCTGCCTCTGCCTGTTTTAGAAAATGCCATGGACAGAAGCCGAGAAAATCTCCTTAACACCTCTCTTTTTAACTTTGTTACCATTACCTACCAGCTGGTTGAAAACAACAAAGCCTATATAATGATAGAGCTCATTGAACGCTGGTATGTTTTTCCAGTGCCAATTTTTGAGCTGGTTGACAGAAATTTTAATGAATGGTGGCAAAAC
>JAYTNW010000317.1:0-8084 GCA_043748115.1 Bacteroidota bacterium
TGAATTACCTAATGAACAACTTCGTGCAATTGGTTTAAGTAATTCTAAAGTATCGTACATCAAAAATGTTGCACAGTTTGAAATAGACAAAGGGTTAGATCATCGCAAATTAAAAAAGATGGACAATGAGCAATTCATCACCTATGTAACCGAAATAAAAGGAGTTGGTAGGTGGACTGCAGAAATGCTATTGATGTTTACCCTTGCGCGCGAGGATGTTTTTTCTGTTGATGATTATGGACTGCAACAAGCTGTAATTGGCCTTTACAAATTGCGCACTAAAGACAAAAAAAAACTTAGGAAAAAAATTTTAGATATATCACAAACCTGGACTCCATACCGAACATATGCCAGCATGTATTTGTGGCGATGGCGTGATAACGAATAAGTGTATTTTATCTTGTAATTTATTGTTTTTAAATTTACTCAAATTAGTAATTATAAAATGTCAACTCTCACCTTAAAATACCCCGAAGTAAAAAATTACGTGTCGGGAAGTTTTACTCCTAACGGAAAAAAATCAATGGAGGTTTTATCTCCGTTAACCGGAAACGTTATTTCAACAGTTCCGCTTTCAACCTCAAAAGATTTAGACGAAGCTGTGAAAGCTGCTAAAGCTGCATTTCCTGCCTGGAGTGCAACACCTATTAAAGAACGTGTGCAAATTTTTTATCGCTACAAAACCTTGCTCGAAAAGCATGTTGTTGAACTTTCGCAAATTGTGCACGAAGAAAACGGCAAAACAATGGATGAAGCACGTGCTGAAGTTGAGAAGAGCATTGAACTAACAGAATTTGCCTGTTCATTACCACAATTAATTTCGGGCGAATTATTAGAAGTAAGTAAAGGTGTTGAGTGCAGAGTAGAACACAAGCCGCTTGGTGTTGTTGCATCTATTGCTCCATTTAATTTTCCAAACATGGTTCCGCATTGGACCATACCCAATGCAATTGCACTTGGAAATTGTATGATATTAAAACCTTCTGAACAAGTTCCTATTTCATCAAATCGCATTGCAGAGCTTTTAAAAGAAGCCGGTTTGCCCGATGGTGTTTTTAATATTGTAAATGGCGATAAAGAAATTGTAGAAGCAATTTGCGACCATCCTGATATTGAAGCAGTGTCCTTTGTTGGTTCTACAAAAGTTGCAAAAATTGTTTATCAGCGCGCAACGCAAAATTTAAAACGTTGCACATCTTTGGGCGGAGCAAAAAATCATTTAATTGTAATGCCAGATGCGCATCCTGATATGACTGCATCAAACGTAACAGCAAGTATGAGTGGTTGTGCAGGCCAACGTTGCATGGCAGCAAGTGCCATGGTAGCAGTTGGGCCCATTGACCTGATTATTCAAAAAATCTGTGAAGAGTCTAAAAAAGTTATTCCCGGAAAAAATTTAGGAAGCGTTATCAGCAAAGAAGCCAAAGAAAGAATTGAACGCTATATTACTGAAGCAGAAAAAGCAGGAGCAAAAGTTTTGGTTGATGGACGTAATTATAAAGTAGCAGGAAATGAAAACGGTTTTTACGTTGGCCCCACAGTAATTGATTTTGTAACCCCTGATATGGCCATTGCAAAAGAAGAAGTGTTTGGGCCTGTGCTTGCAATTATCAGAGCAAAAGATATTGATGAAGCCATTGCAATTGAAAACAGTTCTAACTACGGTAACGCAGCCTCGGTGTTTACTCAAAGCGGTGGTATTGCACGACAAGTAATGGAACGTGCAAGCGCAGGCATGATTGGTGTAAATGTTGGAGTTCCAGTTCCTCGTGAACCATTTTCTTTTGGCGGATGGAATGAAAGTAAGTTTGGTGTGAATGACATCACGGGAAAAAGCTCCATTGAGTTGTGGACAAAATTGAAAAAGACCACTGTGAAATGGAATCCGGAGGGGAAAACAAACTGGATGAGTTAATAGCATCAGCGAATAACATACGAATTTACGAATGTGTAATCTCATTGACTTTATGTCTCTGTGGTAAAATAATAATTTAACAACTATGGAAGTAGAATTATCAGTTTCAGAAAAGGAAGAAATTTTAAGAAACAATCTTGACTATACAGTTTTTTCGTGGAGCAAACAATCAGGATTAAATCCCCTTAATATAAAAACTGCCAAAGGCGTTTATTTGTATGATAGGAGCGGAAAAAAAATTTTAGATTTTTCATCGCAGCTGATGAACATGAACATTGGACATGGCCATCCTCGTGTAAAAGAAGCAGTAGCCAAACAAATGGACGAACTAAGTTTTGTGCATCCGGGCATGATTTCTAAAGCGCGGGGCGAATTGGGGAAAAAACTTGCAGAGATTACTCCCGGGTCATTAAAGAAAACATTTTTTACGAATGCAGGTGCTGAGGCTATCGAGAATGCCATCAAGTTTGCGCGTCTTTATACTGGTCGTAGTAAAATAATTTCTTTATACCAGAGCTATCATGGAGCCTCCTATGGCGCTATGGCAGTAGGTGGTGATCCAAGGAAATTATCACACGATGGACAACAACCGCCTAACTTTATCCATGTCGAAAATCCATTTTTCTATCGTTGTCCGTGGAACAGCAAAACTCCGGAAGAGTGTGCCGAGAATGCTGCTGAACACATGGAGCGAGTAATAAAATACGAAGGGCCTCAAAACATTGCAGGCATTTTAATGGAAGGCGAAAGTGGTTCAAGCGGTTGCATAAAATATCCTCCGGGATATTGGAAGCGAGTGAGAGAAATTGCAGATAAGTATGGCATACTATTAATTGCCGATGAAGTGATGAGTGGTTTTGGCAGAACAGGAAAATGGTTTGGTGTAGATCATCACAATGTTGTTCCTGATATTATGTGTTTCGCAAAGGGACTTACTTGTGGATATATTCCATTGGGAGGAATTATTATTAAAGAAGAGATTATCAATCATTTTAATGACAAACCGCTTCCGCTTGGCTTAACATACTCTGCACATGTGGTTGCATGCGCTGCTGCTGTAGAGGTATTGAAAATTTACGAAGACGAAAAACTGATTGAGAATGCTGCAAAGATGGGTTCATACATGGAACAGCAAGTGGAGAAATTAAAACAAAAGCATCAGAGTATTGGCGATTACAGAAACACTGGACTGCTTGGTTGTATTGAGTTGGTGAAAAATAGAAAAACAAAAGAACCAATGGCACCATGGAATGCCTCAGCAAACGAAATGGAAATAATGAATAAAGTGGCAGCTAAAATTTCTGAATTAGGCATGTTCACTTTTGTAAGATGGAATTATATTTTCACGGCTCCACCATTATGTATTAATAAAGATGAAATGGATGAAGGGTTAGAAATAATTTCTAAAGCAATTGCAATTGCAGATGAATACTGTAATTGAAAAATGATTTATGAGTAAACATTTATCCATACCAGACGATAACATTCTCAGTAAAATTTATTTTATCAGAGGACAAAAAGTAATGCTTGACCGCGACCTTGCTGAACTCTATGATGTAGAAACAAAGCGCCTTAAGGAGTCGGTAAGGCGCAATATGGAAAGATTTCCTGATGATTTTATGTTCGAACTATCATCAGAGGAGTTTGAAAACTTGAGGTCGCAATTTGCGTCCTCAAGTTGGGGAGGAGAACGTTATCAACCATTTGTATTTACTGAACAAGGTGTAGCCATACTTTCAAGCGTACTCAACAGCAAGCAAGCAATCGAAGTAAACATCCGCATCATTCGCCTCTTTACAAAAATGCGTAAGGTGCTTTCAACGCATAAAGATATTTTATTGAAACTTGAACAGTTGGAAAGAAAAACAAATAAAAGCGATGCAGATATTCAGTTGATTTTTGAAGCATTGAAACAATTGTTAAATCCCCCAAACCCTTCGAGAAAGAAAATTGGATATAAAATATGACGGAGAGTAATATTAATACAACTGAATTTAGTTCCTCCCCTTTGGGGAGGTTAGGTGGGGCTTCTTCTTTATACAGCGAAGACCTTGCTCCAATTCCACAAGACAAGCGCACATGGAATACATGGAACTACGCAGCATTGTGGATAAGCATGAGCCTGTGCATACCAACTTACATGCTTGCAAGCTCGCTCATATCAGGCGGCATGAATTGGTGGCAAGCCATTCTCACCATTTTTATTGGCAACACTGTTGTTTTAATTCCAATGATTTTAAACGGACATGCCGGAGCCAAATATGGAATACCATTTCCGGTTTTAGCACGCGCAAGTTTTGGTGTGCGTGGTGCAAATATACCTGCCATGTTGCGAGCCATTGTTGCTTGTGGTTGGTTTGGAATTCAAACATGGATTGGTGGTTATGCTTTATATCTGATGTTCAAAATCTGGTTTCCATCCTTTGAAAATATTCCACAAATTTTTCCTGCATCGTTCGGTTTACAAACCGCACCTGCAATTACTTTTTTTCTTTTTTGGTTGTTGAATATGTTTGTTGTTTATCTCGGTGTTGACAGCATCAAAAAACTTTTAGTGTTCAAAGCAATTTTTCTTCCTGTTGCTGCGCTTGCACTTTTATTTTGGGCAATCAACGCAGGACATGGATTGGGACCTATACTTTCTCAACCCTCAAAATTTAATACAAATGCAGAGTTCTGGAATTTCTTTTTTCCGGGACTAACAGGCATGGTTGGTTTTTGGGCAACGCTTTCGCTCAACATTCCTGATTTTACTCGTTATGCAAAAAGTCAGCGTGCACAAATTACAGGACAAGCAATTGGATTACCACCTTCAATGACTTTGTTTTCGTTCATCGGTGTTGTTGTAACATCGGCCACATTTATAATTTATGGAGAAACCATTTGGGACCCATTGGTACTTGCAGGCAAATTTGAAAGCAAATTATTAGTAAGCATTGCAATGATTGCAGTAACCATTTCAACTCTTGCAACAAACATTGCAGCAAACATTGTGAGTCCTGCAAATGATTTTGCAAATCTTTCTCCAGCAAAAATAAATTTCCGCACAGGCGGATACATCACAGGCATTATAGGTATTTTAATTTTTCCGTGGAAGTTAATTGCCGACCCTAACGGATATATTTTTACATGGCTCATTGCCTATTCAAGTTTACTCGGCCCCGTAGGCGGAATTATGATTGCAGATTATTTTTTTATCAGAAAGAAAAATTTAATTACGGATGATTTGTATTCGCATAAAGGAATTTACAATTACTCAAATGGTTTTAATCGCTCTGCGATAATTGCATTGCTGCTTGGCATCGTTCCAAACATTCCCGGATTTTTAGTTACTATAAATGTAATTGCAAAAAATGCTGTTCCCGAAATCATTGCTCATCTTTACAACTATGCATGGTTTGTGGGATTTGCAGTTTCGTTTTTTGTGTATTTGATATTAATGAAATCTAAAGATAATAATTAGTTTTAAAAAAAAAAATTTTTTTTTTATGAAAAAATACTTTTTGATAGTTTTTACAATAGTAATCTGTTTTCACAGTGTGTATTCTCAAAAAGAAGAAAACAATTCTACTGCTCAAAATTCAGTTGATACACTTCTCTTTAACAAACTTCGTTACCGCTGCATTGGTCCATTTCGTGGTGGACGATCACTTGCTGTAACGGGAGTAAATGATAAACCAAACACCTATTACTTTGGTACCGTTGGTGGTGGTGTATGGAAAACAGAAGACGGTGGCAATAGCTGGATTTCAATTTCTGACTCTGCTTTTCATAGCAGTTCTGTGGGCGCAATAGCAGTGGCTCCTTCAAATTCAAACATTATTTATACCGGAATGGGTGAAGCCGAAATGCGTGGTAACATCAGTTTTGGAGATGGCATGTACAAAAGTTCAGATGCCGGAAAAACATGGAAGCATATCGGTTTGGAAAAATCCTATGCGATCAGCACCATTATTATTCATCCTCAAAATCCTGATTTGGTTTACGCTTGTGCAATGGGTAATGTTTATGGTCCAAATGCTGAACGAGGTTTATATCGAAGTAAAGATGGAGGTATGAACTGGGAACGAATTCTATTTAAAAATGATAGTACCGGTTGTATCAGTGTAACGTTTGATATTCAAAATCCGAACACTATGTATGCATCATTGTGGCAGGCTTATCGCAACCACCATTCTTTAAGCAGCGGAGGTAGTGGTTGTGGTTTGTATAAAAGTACCGATGGTGGAAATACCTGGAAAAATATTTCAACTCAACCGGGTTTGCCGGTTGGATTAACAGGGAAAATAACAGTGAACACTTCTCCATCGCAAAACAAACGTGTTTGGGCAATGATTGAAAATGAGCATGGCGGATTATTTAAAAGCGATGACGATGGTGAACACTGGACACGAACTACCGATAATAGAGACTTAAGAAAACGTCCCTGGTATTTCAGTACAATTGTTCCTGATCCTGTGAATGCAAATACAATTTATGTGTTGAATGTGGATTGGTATAAAAGCACTGATGGCGGAGTTACTTTTTCTAAAATGAACTCCATGCATGGCGATCATCATGATTTGTGGATTGATCCCAAAAACCCGCAACGAATGATATTAGGTGATGATGGTGGTGCAACCGTTAGTACCGATGGAGGATTGAACTGGACTGAGTTGGATATTCCAACTGCACAATTTTATCATGTCAATCTTGATAATGATTTCCCCTATAATGTTTATGGTGCCCAGCAGGATAATTCGAGTATACGAATAAGCAGTGCTTCCAATGGTTATGACATTGGGGAAAAAGATTGGTTCTCGGTTGCAGGTGGCGAAGCCGGATACATTGTTCCCGACCCCAACAATAGCGACATCACTTACGGTGGAGAGTATGATGGTCAATTGAGTTGTTATAATAAGAAGAGTGATCAATACAGATCCATTTCCGTTTATCCCGAATCATGGTTTGGAAGTGGTGCAGAAAGTAAGCAATATCGTTTCAACTGGACCTTTCCGATCGCTATTTCTCCTCACAACAATAAAACTATTTATGTGGGATCGCAATATGTTCATCGCACAACAAATGGTGGTGCAAGTTGGGAAACTATCAGTCCTGATTTAACACGACACGATCCGAAGACCATGAAACCAAGCGGTGGGCCAATTACAAAAGACAATACCGGAGCCGAAGTGTATGCTGATGTATTTGCATTAGCGGAATCTCCTGTTAAGCAGGGAGTGATTTGGGCCGGATCAGACGATGGCTATTTAAGCGTAACCCAGGATGATGGAA
The DNA here is from genome assembly GCA_043748115.1 of Bacteroidota bacterium. Lineage (GTDB taxonomy): Bacteria > Bacteroidota > Bacteroidia > AKYH767-A > OLB10 > OLB10. Next base: position 7,190 of record JAYTNW010000317.1, read on the forward strand.
AAAACTGGAATCGTGTAACTCCTGCAGGACTTCCTGATTTTGCAATGATTTCAATTATTGAACCATCGCATTTTGATGCAGCTACGTGTTATGTCGCAGCAACTCGCTACAAATTAAGTGACCGGACTCCCTATCTTTTTAAAACCAATGATTACGGTAAGACATGGAAAAAAATTACTGGCGGAATTAGTGTCGGGGATTATACACGAGTAGTTCGGGAAGATCCTTCAAAAAAAGGATTGCTGTTTGCAGGAACTGAAACGGGAGTTTATGTTTCTTTTGATGATGGCGATCACTGGCAATCATTCAAACAGAATTTACCTGTTACTCCTATACACGACATTCAAATTCAAAACCGCGAACATGATTTGGTGCTTGCAACACATGGCCGTTCGTTTTGGATCATGGATGATATTACTCCATTGTATCAGTTGCAGGATGCAATAAAATCAGAACAAGGATTCCTATTTGCTCCAAGAAAAACTGTGCGTGCTCACAATGGTTCTTACTATACTCCCCAAATGCAGGAAGGTGAAAATGCACCGGGCGGGGTGTTACTTAGATATTATTTTAAACACAAACCCGATTCAGAATGTACGATCAGTTTTTTTAATGCAGCGGGTGATACCGTAATTACTTATTCAAATTTAAAAGACAATAAAAACGAACCGATTAAAATTTCAAAGGAATTTTACCAGGATGTAAAAATGGTTCGTCCCGGAATTTTACCGTCTGACACAGGAATGAATGCTTTTGTATGGGATCTGAGATATCCGGATGCAACAGCAATCAAAATCGGAAACAAAGCACTTATCAGTGGTTCGATTGCAGGACCGAAAGTTCCTCCGGGAAATTATACAGCAAGGTTGGCTGTAAACGGAAAATTAGTTTCATC
>JAYTNW010000318.1:0-1918 GCA_043748115.1 Bacteroidota bacterium
AGATGGAAAAGTGTATGAAATGAAAATTTTGAAAGGGGTAAAAAACGGTGATGCGCTTGCTAACGAAGCCATGCGCGTGGTGGGTAACATGCCCGTGTGGAGTCCAGGAAAACAAGGCGGCCAAAATGTGGCTGTAAATTTTGTGCTGCCCGTAAATTTTGTTGCGAAGTAATTCGCAACATTAAAACCATTAGGCTCATTTTTTTTAATCCGTATGCGATCAAGTACCAACACACATCCATATGGTTAAAAAAACCTGTACACGATATGACGTTGAGAGTAGGAGGGTGTATGCCCATCAGCAAAACAAAAGACCTTTCATCGGTCTATAATTTATGATAATAATAGTGTTAAGTTTTAGGTTAGTGTTTTTCTTAGTCTCTATCCCGCCAAATGGCGGGATAGTTTTTTTATAGCCCTGTCGTAATTTTTCATAGGTTTGGACATTATTTAAATCCCATGTTTTTTCTCATCCTACTCATCCTTGTCGGCATTATTTTACTTATCCTGGAAATTATGATACTTCCTGGATTAATTGCCGGTATTTTAGGCACGGCCATGATTATGGTGGGCGTGTGGATTGGGTACAACACGTACGGCAGCAGCACAGGTCACATTATTGCTGCAGGCACAGCAGCGGCAACAGCAGCCAGTTTATACTTTGCTTTTAAAAGCAATGTGTGGCAACGTTTCAGCTTACAGCAAGCCAACAGCAGCAACATTAAACGTGTGGACGAGCTTCACATCCTTCCAGGTGAAATTGGCAAAACCATTTCAGTGCTGCGCCCCATGGGTACTGCCATGTTTAAAGACGAAAGAATAGAAGTACAAACCTTTGGTGAAATGATAGATGCCAACGTAAATATTGAAGTAGTACAAGTGATGCCCAACAAACTCATTGTTAAAAAAGCAACAACCAATGACCCTACTCAAGGCAATCAAACGGCCGAACAAGGCACCAACGTTTAACAATTAACGAATAGCTCATTATTACAAATTCATAGCTCACAATTCAAACAAATAATTTATAACACATGTCCAGCATCCCATTACTTATTTTAGTTGCAGCAGGAGTCATTTTATTTTTTCTGTTTCTATATTTCGTTCCCATCAACCTTTGGATTACAGCCACGTTTTCTGGGGTTCGCATTAGCATTATGAATTTAATTTTAATGCGACTGCGCAAGGTGCCTCCGTTTGTGGTGGTAAATGCACTAATCACAGCCACCAAAGCAGGTTTGAGCATAACAGCAAACGACCTCGAAACGCATTACCTTGCAGGAGGAAACATTAACAACGTTATTAAAGCGCTCATCTCTGCGGATAAAGCCAACATTCCACTTACCTTTAAAATGGCCACTGCCATTGACCTTGCCGGCCGCGATGTGGCTGATGCGGTGCAGCTATCTGTAAACCCTCGCGTAATTGACACCCCTCCGGTAAGTGCCGTAGGTAAAAACGGTATTCAGCTTGTGGTGCGTGCACGTGTTACAGTGCGCACCAACATTAACCAACTGGTGGGCGGTGCCGGTGAAGAAACCATCCTTGCCCGTGTAGGCGAAGGAATTGTTACAACCATAGGCTCGGCTCATGATCATAAAACAGTGTTGGAAAACCCTGATCAAATATCAAAAACAGTGTTAAACAAAGGCCTTGATGCAGGCACGGCCTTCGAAATATTATCTATTGACATTGCCGACATTGATGTGGGCGAAAACATTGGTGCCAAACTGCAAACCGAGCAAGCCAGTGCCGACCTTAAAGTGGCGCAGGCTATGGCTGAAGAGCGCAGGGCAGCGGCAGTAGCTACGGAGCAAGAAATGATTGCCAAAGCCCAAGAAGCTCGAGCAAAAGTAATTGAGGCCGAAGCACAAATTCCATTGGCAATGGCTGAAGCATTCCGCAGTGGCAAATTGGG
>JAYTNW010000319.1:0-1873 GCA_043748115.1 Bacteroidota bacterium
GTAAACCTCTTTTTTGAAGAGAACAAACTTATTGCTGAAAAATTAACTTTAGACTCACTCCACCTAAGCGCATTCCGGGATAAAAATTTAGCACGTAAACCCAAAGAAATTGCATCACTTCAACGGGTAATTAAAAACATTCCCTTTTATGTAGCCATTCAAAATGTAGAAGCTAAAAACAGCACCATTACTTACGAAGAAGTAGCCGAGGGAAGAAGCAAAGCAGGTAAGCTTATGTTCACCCAGCTCCATGCAAGCATTACAGGATTAATAAATGACACCTTAGAAATTAACGATGGAAATGAACTCCATATAAATGCGGAATGCCGGTTTATGAATAGCGGTAAAATTTCAGCAGAGTACAGTTTTCCACTGCTTACCAGCAAAATGGAATTTACCTGCAAAGGTTCACTCACCGGACTACAACTTACTGACCTCAATCAAATGGTAGAACCTAATGCCAATGTTAGAATAAAGACTGGCAAACTCGACAGGATGAGTTTTAATTTTAACGCTGACGATGTTCGTTCCAGAGGAAACCTAACGTTTCTTTACCACAACCTTTCCATCGAATTAAAAGATAAACAAACCCGCAAAACAAAACTTAAAGAAGAGATCCTAGGATTTCTGGTGAACAAATTAATTTTAAAACCCTCCAACCCAATGCCTGGTAAAGAAATTCGTAACACTACCATCAACTATACAAGAAACAAACAGCGCTTCATTTTTAATTACACATGGAAATCGTTACTTAGCGGAATAAAACCAGCAATAGGATTTCCAACAAAATAAACTACATATGCTTGACCAACAACAACCGTTTTACATTCGGTTTACAATTAAATTATTTATGGTATGCCTTCTCGTGGCAGTGCTTATTATTGCAAGAGATGTACTTATCCCTTTAACCATTGCAATTTTTTTTACGTTCTTGCTTTTTCCTGTTTCAACCAAATTAGAAAAATGGAAATTCCCGAGGCCATTGGCCATCATTTTAAGTATAATATTGGCTATGTCGGTTTTTGCAGGCATTCTTTATTTTTTTTATACCCAGATTATTTCATTTGCAGACGATTTGCCTGTTTTACAGGAAAAAATGAATCAGAAAATTGAGAGCATACAACAATACATTCGAAGTGAATTTAATGTAAGCAAAACGCAACAGCGCAACTGGATTAACAGCAAGCTGGAAGAAAATGCAAGTTCAGGAGAACAAATGATACTGGGCCTCTTCTCTGCAACCACTGGCTTTTTAGTCAACTTTGCGCTTATCCCCATTTACATTTTCTTTCTTACTCTTTACAAAGACAAGTTTAAAAAATTTGTAAGCCTTGTTACACGCGATGAAGGGCATGAACATGCTGTGGGTGTAATTAAAAAAACAGCACGGGTATCACAACAATATCTTAAAGGTATATTTTTAGATATCGTAATTCTTTCCATTCTTAATTCTACCGGCTTTTTATTACTTGGTATCGAACACGCCATTTTATTTGGTGTGTTGGCATCCATCCTCAACATTGTGCCTTATGTGGGCGTGCTAGTGGGAAGTATTTTACCCGTTGTGATGGCTTTGCTTACCAAAGATGCTATTGGCTATGCGCTAGGTGCTGCAGGAGTTTGCGTTTTTGTTCAGTTTTTAGACAACAACTTTATTACCCCTTACGTTGTGGGTAGCAGCGTTAGCATCAATCCACTTACAGCCACCGTTGCACTTATTGCCAGTGCATCTATTTGGGGAGTAGCAGGAATGATTTTATGCCTGCCGTTAACCGGAATGCTAAAGGTAGTGTGCGACAATATTGAAGGATTAAAACCTTATGGCTTTTTGATTGGTGAAGAAGTGGATTACCGAGAGCGGATCAGAAAGAAA
>JAYTNW010000320.1:0-3841 GCA_043748115.1 Bacteroidota bacterium
TGATGCTTTAATACCAGCAGCATCACCATCATAAAGTATGGTTATGTTTTTGGTAAAGCGAGCAATCAGTCTAATTTGCTCCTGCGTTAAGGATGTTCCTGATGAAGCTACTACGTTCTCCACTCCGGCCTGGTGTAACGAAATAACATCGGTATAACCTTCTACAAGCAAACATTCATCCAACTGCGCAATAGCCTTTCGTGCGAAAAATATTCCATAAAGCGATTTGCTCTTGTGGTAAATTTCTGTTTCAGGAGAGTTAATGTATTTAGGGCTTTTAGGGTCGGCTTGCAAAATACGGGCGCCAAAAGCAATCACTCTTCCTGTTAAATTATGTACGGGAAAAATAACACGGTTTCTAAATCGGTCGTAAAAACGCTGAACCGGTTTTTCATCTGATGCAACATCTACATCTTTATCCTTTACCACAACCAAACCGCTTTTATCTAGCAGCTCCTTATTGAAATCGTTTTTCAACGCCTCCTCTGTTAGCGCATCCCATTTGTTAAGAGCATAACCCAATTGGAATTTTTTAATGGTGCTCTCATTAAATCCACGTTCATGAAAATAACTTAAGCCAATGGCCTTACCTTCTTCGGTAGAAAATAGCTTGTCTGTGTAAAATTTTTGCGCAAAGGAAGTAAGCACATAAAGGCTTTCTTTCTCATCCTGTTTTTGAATTTGTTCTGCGGTAGGTTTTTCTTCTTCTATTTCTATCCTGTATTTTTCAGCAAGGTAACGCAGCGCTTCAGGATACGAATAACTTTCATGCTCCATCACAAACTTAACAGAGTCACCGGCCTTTCCGCAGCCAAAACATTTATAAATACCTTTGGCAGGCGACACCGTAAATGATGGCGTTTTTTCAGTGTGAAAAGGACAGTTTCCAAGCATGTTGGCGCCCCTTCGTTTGAGCGAAACAAAATCTCCAACCACCTCTTCAATTCGGGCAGTTTCAACTATCAATTCAACCGTTTCTTTTGGTATCATATTTTCGCAATGCGCTTCTTGCTTTTTACCTTCCTGGTTTTATCTGTGGCGTTGGTGTTAATGAAAGCGGCCACTGCTCTGTACATATTATTTTCTACATCCACATCGTTAGTGATAAAACTTCTCGACTGGCTTGTCCATATTTTGCTTTTCCCTGATTCGATGTTTTCAAAAACATGCAGGGCGTCTTTTGCTTGATCATCCGTAACACTATCCGTTAATGCGATAAGCACCGGCTTTTTTAATCGCTTTACCCACTCTGACAAATTTAAGGAATCAGGCTCAATTTCAGCTGATTTTTTGTATTTCAATTTAGCCAGCGGGTAAACCCAAGCAGCAAACACGCCCCATTTTTCTTTCACCCTTTGCCTCAATAGCTTATTAAACGTATTGGGGGGATTTTGTAGAACCAGCACATCGGCACGCCTGTCATTAACAAGACATTTTACTGCTAAAAAACCACTTATTCCTGTTGCATAAATAGCTACTCTGTTGGTTTCCAAAAGGCAATACAAGCTGTCCAGCACCGTGGATATGTACCCGGCTGACACCTCATTGATCAAAAACTTATCGCCATCACTTTCGCCATGAGCTGGCAAATCAACAAGGCAAATATTAAAACCCAGTTGATACAAAACATTGGCTGACTGAAGCAGAGAAATTTTACTTTCATTAAGATCATGCAGCAGCAAAATGGTTTTAGCCGTTACTGCATCTTGTTGTTTAACGTACCATCCTTTGAGGCGAAAATTGCTATCAACGGTCACATTAAAATCCACATAGGATAACCCTAATTGAGCAGGATCCATCATCAAATCATTCAACGATAGCGTATCTTTTCTAATATCGGTTTTTTCCTTTTCGTTTTCTAATACCGAAACCGAAGTTATACGATCTGGATAAACCAATTCACTAATACTGAAAAGCGAGGTAAAATAAACGAGGATTAAAAACACTCCGGTGCCGACCAATAAAAAAGGAAATATTTTTCTAAGCATAAGTTACGACAGGTTAATAGTTCCTGTCCGTAGTAAAAGTGATCAGATCCTGCATGGATTGACGGTACACATTTTTATCAAAATCATATAACATCTCAAAAGCCTTGTTTCTGAATTCAAGCATTTTTTCTTTGGCATAATCAATGCCTTTATTGTCGCGCACAAAATCGAGAACTTCTTTTACTTTCGTTGCATTCTCATTTTCGTTTTTAATAATGTGGATGATGTGTCTTTTTTCTGTCGTTGACGCATTGTTGAGAGCGTAGATAACTGGCAAGGTTAATTTTCTTTCTTTAATATCTATTCCCGAAGGCTTACCTGTTGCAATACTTTTTTCAAAATCAAAAAGGTCATCTTTTATTTGGAAAGCAATACCTATGGTTTCACCAATGAGTTTCATTTTACTAATAACCTCCTCATTCTGCTGAACAGAAGCAGCTCCGCAGCCACAACAAGATGCAATGAGTGAAGCGGTTTTTTGACGAATGATTTGGTAGTACACCGCTTCATCAATATCAAGCCTCCTTGCTTTCTCAATTTGCAACAACTCTCCTTCACTCATTTCTCTAACGGCATTGCTCACTATTTCGAGCAGGCGGTATTCTTTATGCTCTACAGACAAAAGGAGGCCCCTCGACAAAAGATAGTCGCCCACCAACACGGCAATTTTATTTTTCCAGATGGCATTGATAGAAAAAAAACCACGCCTAAGCAAAGCATCATCAACCACATCATCATGCACCAAAGTGGCGGTGTGCAAAAGTTCAATTAAAGAAGCAGCCCGATAAGTGGATTCATTTATTTTACCACATATGCCTGCGGAAAGAAACACGAACATGGGCCTTACCTGTTTGCCTTTGCGCTTAACAATGTAATGCATGATCTTGTCCACCAATGAGACCTTACTTTTCATGGCATCACGAAATTTATGCTCAAAAGCATCCATCTCCGTGGCAATAGGCTTCTTTATATCGTTTAACGTAATGCTCATTCTAAAAACGTGAACAAAAGTAAGTGTTTGACTTTTGTGAGGAGAGCATTATTTGTTTTTATTGGCCAATTGTCCACAAGCGGCATCAATATCTTTACCACGGCTTCTGCGTACATTAACAATTAAATTTCTGCTTTCTAAAAACTGTCTAAAAGTTTCTAATTTGTCCACCTTAGTATTTTCAAAAACGCCATCGCCTATAGAATTATATTCAATAAGATTTATTTTGCATGGCGTATTCTTACAAAAGTCAGCCAGTTCGCGCACATCTTGCACGGTGTCATTAAAATTATTAAACACAATGTATTCATAGGTAATCCGAGTTCCGGTTTTATCATAAAAATACTTCAGCGCTTCTTTCAAAACCTCCAGTTTGTTATGTTCATTAATGGGCATGATCTTATCACGCTTTTCATCGTTTGCCGCATGTAGAGATAGTGCAAGGTTGAATTTAACTCCATCATCGCCCAGCTTTTTAATCATTTTAGCAATGCCTGCTGTGGAAACCGTAATGCGCTGCGGGGACATGTTTAACCCTTCGGGAGATGTAACGTGCTCAATGGATTTTAAAACATTGGCATAATTTAATAAAGGTTCACCCATGCCCATGTAAACAATGTTACTTAGTGGAATGCCATACTGCTCCTCACTTTGTTCTCTGATAATGGCCACCTGATCATATATTTCATCAGCGGTGAGGTTGCGGATACGATCCAGCTTTCCTGTTGCACAAAATTTACAGGTAAGACTACATCCTACTTGCGATGATACACAGGCTGTCATGCGTGATGCAGTAGGAATAAGCACACCCTCTATCACATGAGCATCATGTAGTTTGAAACCGTATTTTATGGTTTTATCA
>JAYTNW010000321.1:0-3394 GCA_043748115.1 Bacteroidota bacterium
TCGCGCGGGTACTAATATCAATTACACCATCATAAACCCCAGAGAATTTTACAAGCTTGTCATTATAAACCTGCAATCCGTTACTATCATACACCTCTATAAACAACGGTTTTTTGGATGCACTACTTAATGAAAGTTTAAAAACACCTTTAGCAGGATTAGGGCTTAACGTGAAGCTGGTTAATTTCAAATCAGAGCCTGAACCTTCGGACATTTTCAATTCCTCTTCTTTGTTTACCTTCTTTTTATTATCCTCATTTTTTATAATTACCACTGATTTTTTTGTGCGCAACTCTTTATCCTCATCAGATGCATCAAAAGTATAACTGAAGGTGAGGTTATTCAATTTATCCACAACCGATTTCAGATCATTTAAATTAATCTCCAGCTCTTTCATTCCCTCTTCCATTTCATCGCCATCCGTGGTTATCCTTATGGATTTTGTTACTCGATTTTCGTCCTTATCTTCTCTAAGTGAGCGCATTTCTCGTTTCAGCATTTCCACTTCCTTTCGCAATTCATCACAGCTTCCCATCCCTTCATGTGGAGGTGCTGGCGGAGGTGGAGGTGGAACCCTGTCCATTTTGCCATTAAAAGTAGGTGGTGGTGGCGGCTCCGGTGCTTCGGGCATGTGTTCAATATTGTTTTCTTTTAAAAATTGTTTCAACGCTGCTTCCGTTGCAAAGGTGGTATCAATATTAATTGCCTTGCCGTTATCCTCTGTGAATATTTTAACCGCATACTTTTCTTTTTTGGTTACCTCTTGGGCAAAGCCAACGCTAGTGATGAGAGAAAGTGATAAGAAAATAAAATGATGTGATCTCATATTTTTTTTGTTTGATGAGTTCAAAAATAAAATCTTATCATAGAGGCAAGCGTTACCGCTTCGTTAAAGTGGGTTAATGAAAAGTTAAACCCTTTCATGGTACAACATAGTAACCTACTTTTGTATAGGAATGAACAAAAAGAAAATCTCCATTATTGCTGTGCTGATGAGCCTTGCCCTAATTGGGGTAATTGCTATGCAGGTAAATTGGATATTGCACGATTATCATTTAAAAGAACAGCAGTTCAACCAACGTGTGAATGAAGCCATGAATGCTGTAGCCGAAAAATTAGAGAAACGGGAAGCGTTTAACGTGATTAGCAACAGCCTCATTACTTTTAATAACGACTCGATATTTTCCTTGCTCCGAAAAAAGAAAATATTAGAAGAACAGTTCTCCGAGGAGGTTCACGTAAATCACGATGAAGCTACCGTAAACCTTGATGCAACGGCTCCCACAGAACCTCCTCCTCCCCCACCGTTGCCTCCTGATTTTCCTGATCCGATGGATTATGACCACAAGGATGAGATACAGATGGAAATAAGGCACATGGGAGGACGGAAGATCACCATCCGCCACAATGCACATGTGATTACCATTGACGACTCCAGTTCGCGTACAGAAATTCGTAACAACGCCACTGAAAGCGATCAGCCTGAACTGGCATTGCTCGACAAACAAAGGGCTACTATTGAAAACAAACTTAGCAGGTGGAATATGGTGATGCAAAACCTAGCATTTGAATTTTTTACAGATGAAAAAGATATTGCAAAACGCATAGATAAAAAGCAACTGGACACCCTTATCCATTCTGAATTAAAGACTCGTGGAATAAATTTGGACTACCGTTTTGGAGTGGTAAATACCGCTAACAACAGCATGCTAGCCACCAACGCCAATACTGAAAATACAGACCTCGTAAAAAGTCAGCATAAAACAGATCTTTTTCCAAATGATTTGCTCACACAACCTGTCATGCTCTCACTTTATTTTCCGCAGAGCGTGTCGTATGTGCTCTCAACCATGTGGGTGATGGTTATCAGCTCTTCCTTGTTTATTCTGATGATAGTATTAGGTTTTGCTTACACCATGCACACGTTGTTCAGGCAAAAAAAATTGTCTGATATCAAAAATGATTTCATCAACAACATGACACATGAATTTAAAACACCTATTGCTACCATTTCCTTAGCGACTGATGCCGTAAGCAATCCAAAAATTGCTGAACACCCGGCTAGCGTAGGGCGTTACATGCGAATTATAAGAGAAGAGAATCAACGAATGCATAAACATGTGGAGGCCATTTTACAGATGGCTTTACTGGACAAAAAAAACCTGAACATTAACAATGAACAGATTGACCTTCACGAAATGATTAAAAAAGCCGTGGAGCAAATTCAATTGCAGGTGGAGGTAAAGGAAGGAGTCATCACCATGGCATTAAACGCTGAGCGGCATGTGATAGAAGGCGACTTTAATCTTTTATTCAATTCCATCATTAACTTACTTGACAATGCAAATAAATACAGCCCCGAAAAACCCGACATTTCCATTTCGACTGAAAACACAGCCAGCTATGTAACCATTACCGTTAAAGACAACGGAATTGGAATGAGCCGTGAAGTACAAAAAAATGTGTTTGAAAAATTTTACCGTGCCACCTCCGGCAACATACATGATGTAAAAGGATTTGGGCTGGGTTTAAGTTTTGTGAAAGCCATAGCATTTGCCCATAAAGGCGATGTAAAGGTTATCAGAAGCGAGAGCGGAAAAGGAACAACCATGCAACTTCTGCTGCCCCTGGAATTAATGAATACCGAAGCATAAAACATATCACCATGTCAATACTAACAGGAAAAACAAAAATTATGATTGCCGAAGATGATACGAATTTCGGCATGGTACTAAAAGATTATTTATCTATACATGATTTTGATGTTCATTTATATCGCGATGGCAAACAGGCTTTGGATAAATTTGAAAAAGGCAAATTCGATTTGTGCATACTTGATGTGATGATGCCGGTGATGGATGGTTTTACATTGGCTGAGAAAATAAAAGAACGTGATACCAACGTACCCTTAATATTTTTAACCGCAAAGTCAATGAAGATTGATGTGGTAAGAGGATTTAGAATTGGTGCTGATGATTACATGACCAAGCCTTTTGATTCTGAAATTTTATTGCTTAAAATAAAAGCACTGCTTAACAGAAGTGAAACCATTATAAAAACAATCAACGAGCAGGTAATATTTAAAATTGGTGGCTTTAGCTTTAACTCACGCCTTCGCACCATTGAGGGGTTTGGAAAAGAGCAAAAACTTTCGCCTAAAGAAGCTGCCTTGCTGGCCATGTTATGTGTTTACATGAATGACATCCTGCCACGTGAAATAGCCCTCCGCAAGATATGGGATGATGACAACTATTTTACTGCACGAAGCATGGATGTCTTTATTACCAAGATCAGAAAATACCTGAAGGATGATAGCAATGTGGAGCTTTTAAACGTGCACGGTAACGGATACCGTTTAGTGGTAAAGGATTGAACTGCTGTTTCTGTTTAGTGT
>JAYTNW010000322.1:0-1664 GCA_043748115.1 Bacteroidota bacterium
CTGAAAACCAAAATATAAATTACTCCAATCCATCATTAAGCTTATCAGCATAAGGAAAGAGACCAATACAGATGTAACCTTTACCAACTTCAATCCCGATTTTTGAGAGAACCATAACAACAGCACAGCTTCTGCTGCCCAAAACAAGGTGATGTAATTTCCCTGTAACTGCACCGGTGCGGCAAGGCTAATGAACGTAAGCACCAAACCTATCAGTAAAAAAACCAAGTTGCGGTCAATGGATCTGTTTTTGTAAAGGGCAAAGGCAAAGCAAAAATTAAACACCCCCAATGCCACAGTAAACAACCCCTGGTAAATGCCGTTATTAATCTCGTGCAAAACTCCCATTCCCGCAGCATAATACATTGCCGTGTTACTCACGAGCAAACCAATCTCTAAAGCTTTAAAAACAGTTTTATGCCTGATGTTATAAATAACGTTCGACAGAAAAAACACTACATAAAAAGCAGTGACAAACAACAAAGCGCCCATGAATGGTCCGCCATCCACATCAATACATTTTGTTACCAGCCATGTTCCATAAATTAACACTGTAAAAACAAAACATAAAACATTAACCAAGTTCCATTTTTTTCTGAAGGCCAATGCAAGCATTCCAGCGTTAAGAATAAGCAGGTAGGTAAACAATACTTTATAATTCCCTTCTCCTGTACTCACCATAAACGGTGTGACAAAACCACCTATCAATGCTAAAACAGCAAGCTCCACTCTGTCATAAGCGAAAGCAAGCACAACAGCAAATGCAGTAATCACAACCATTATTGCAAAAGCGGCACTCTGTGAAAAAAGATGGTATTCGTGAAACGATATGGCAATGGTAAAATATAAAACGGCAAGCCCACCGCCCACCAGCACAGAGCTGAAAGCCTTAAATCCTACCCTCAGCCTATGCGCAATGCCAATTAAAATCCCTCCCGATAATATACCAATACACACCCTCCCTACTTCATTGATCCAGTTTTGATCAATTGCATACTTCACAAAAAAAGCGATGCCTAGCACCAAAATTCCAATACCAATTTTGTTTACTAAATTTTCTCCTATGAATTTTTCCAGGTCAGGATGCCTCTCAAAAAAACCGGGACGCGATGGTGGTGGTGTAAAAACAGGTGTTGTAGGTTGCGGCACATGTTCAGCTTCTTCATGGTAAGCAAAAACCTCTGTGGCAGTTGTTAATGGTGGTACAGGCTCCACTTTTTCATTTGCTGTGGTTGCTTCCTCTGTGGTTTGTTCTGTTGGCTTATACTCATGTACAACCGGTTTGCTCTGCGTATAAACCTTTACCGTTTCTTCTGTAGCGGAAGCGCTTACACCTTGCACATCACCTTGCGGATTCTGTCGCAATTCTTTGATCTCGTCCCGCAGTTTCCTCACTTCAATAAAAAGCGAATGCACATCCGATGAAAGTGAGTTGCGCAGCCATATCAGTAAGGCTGCTATAACAACCAGCGTAAATAATTCCATTTCTTTCTTTGAGGTTAAGCGTACTAAAGATGGGAAAAATATTTGAATTAAAGGAAACTGTTTAAATTTGATTCATATTTAATCACACTTGTCCAAGAAAAAAAAATAATCCCTGACTTTTGAGGGTCAGGGAAAAAGCCGAATGTTGTAGTTACTACACATCAACATAAAAGGCTATG
>JAYTNW010000323.1:0-3336 GCA_043748115.1 Bacteroidota bacterium
TTAAGTTGATTTAAAACCATCACATCCTTTATTAGCACAACTAATTGAAACCATTTTTCACGTTTAGTGGTATAAATGGTGTATTTCATTTTTTAGTGATCTTTCAATTAACTATTCATTTACTTTTTATGAACTTATTTATTTACACATACAACTATGAAAAAGCTTTTCCTATTTATCTTGGTGGTGATAGCACTGCCTTCACAAGCAATTACATATACGTGGAACGGAAGCACTAGCTCTAATGCTGGTTTGGCATCAAACTGGACTCCGAATGGATTACCTTCTAACACAGACAATATTATTATTGTTAGCGGTGGCAACATTTGCCAAATGACCGCTACCAGCACGGTTAATAATCTCACCCTAACATCAGGCACTTTGGATCTTGGTGGCTTCCTGCTGACAGCAACAGGAAATGCAATATTTTCTGGTGGTACATCAACAAATGGAAATTTAAGTGTTAGTGGTTCCACAGCCAACACATGTACCTTATCGAGCACAATTTTTAGCAGCACCCTGACTTTAAATGTGGTAACTGGAAACATCTCCTTGAACGGAGGTACGTATAACGGAGCCGTTTTGCTTCAACAAACAGGAACAACAAACAGCATTAGTTTAGGTGGTGCCGTTTTTAACAGAAGCACAACCATTGCCAACAGTGGTACCGCTCAAATTACATGCTCAGGAAATCTCACCTTCAATGCTGCCGTTACTATTTTAAATAAAGGAACCACATCTTCTATTTTACTTGACAACAGCTCAGCTAATATATTTAATTCAACTGTTACCTATACCAACAACAGCACCAACAATATATACGCTTGCTTCAACGGTGCAAATCAATTTTATGGAAACGTTTTTGTAAACAACACCAGCACAGGATACATCCATTTTGGTAATGGATCATCTCCTTATTCATTTTTAAATAGCGGCTCTACCATTAGTGTGGGTGCAATAGGTTTTAATTCCGGATTTTTGACTATTAATCGTTTAAACCAAACCGGCACTAACCCTATAACAATTTCTATGGGAGCGAATGCCTCAATTTACCTTACCTCCAACTCAATATTCAACGGCAACACAAAAATAACAGCCGGAAATATTTACGTGCAAGGGGCCACCTTTAACGACTCAGTAGCATTTACAAAAACCGGTGGCATCAACAATAATAACAATGGTATGCAAAACATTTTCAACTCTGCATGTACCATCAATCAACAAAGCAACACAGGCTATTTTATGCTATCGCTAGCATCAAGCGACCAATTTAACGGTGACATTATTATTAACGGTCCTGGAACAGGCGCCATTTATATAGGATCTTCGACAACGGGAAGCAACCCTGTGCTGGCGGCAGGAAAAATTATTAAAACGGGAACTGCAGGCTTTAGCGGAGGTAGTCTTTCCTTAGGGGCATTTACGCAGTTAGGCACGTTACCCATTACACTTAACTTTCCGGGAGCATCAACCATTGTATTGGGATACGGCAGCACATTCAACGCCAAACTATTCCTAACTGCAGCAAGTGTTTCAGTTGTTGGAAATGTTTTTAACGATACGGTGAGCTTTACCAAAACCGGTGGATTTGATAATTCAAATGCAGGTTATTTAAACACTTTTAACTCTACATGTTACATCAACCAACAAAGCACAACAGGACATTTTATTTTAGGACTAAACTCTAATGATGCATTTAACGGTGATGTGTATGTTACTTGCAATGGAGGAGCCTATATTTATCTTGGCTTTAATGTTGGAACTGGAAGGCCTGTAATGGCAGCAGGGAAAACCATTAAAAACGGAGCAGCTTCATTTAACAACGGAGGCCTTATGCTGCAACAATTTACCCAACTAGGTAATGAACCAATCAACCTCTTGTTTACAGGTACCTCTGCCCAACTCAATTTTACGCGAAGCACAATAGGTGGAAACATTATCTCTTCAACGCCATCCATTATATTTAACAATTCCATTTTTAAGGGAACTGTTAATAGCACAAAAACAGGAGCCATTGCCGATGTTTCTCCTGGTGGAAATATGTTTACACAAAATTTTCGGTTGTGTAACAATTCAGGAGGCTCTTTGTCAATGGGCAATGGCAGTGCCGATTCGTGCATGGTAAATGCAGATATTATCAACTCAGGAAGCGCTAGCACCATCTTTGCATTAAGTGCTCCAGGGCATTATGTAGCCCAAGATTTAACCCTTACCAACAGCGGATCTGGGAGTTCTATTACGCTATCTAACTTAGCATCTTCTGTTCTCACTGTGGGAAGAAACCTTTCCGCAGTAAACTCATCAGTAGCCCCCACTTCATCAATTTTACTTGCACAGTTTGGGCGGTTAATGGTCAAAGGAAATTCTAACATGCAACTTTCAACCAATAGCTCCAACGGACTATTTTATATTGCCCAAGAGGTCGGTTCTGTATTTGAAAACAACGGAACTTTCGCTTTCACCAATAATGCGACAGGAAGTTACTCATTAGCCAACATTGCAATCAATGGAACAGTACGTCTTTTTTCTGATGCCTTGTTCAATAACATTTCAACCTCAACATCCAATTCTTTTATTCATGCAGGTTATTACAACACCAGCTCTTTAACTGTGGATGGCAACACAACCATTGTCAACAACTCTACTTCTGCTTACGGTTCAATAACCATGGGCAGGGTCGGAAGCATTATCTTCAATGGTTTGCTAGATGTTACCAATTCGCCCACAGGCACATCTGGCGAAATACTGTTTGCCAATAATTTAGGGTCCACCGTTGTTATGAATGGGATCTCTCATTTTACAAATTCAGGTGGAAACGTTTCAAAACGTATTTTCATTGGCAACAACGGCTCGGTAACATTTAACAAGGCATTATACATGCTCAATCAAGCTACTGCTACCAACAGTGAAATTTTTTGCAATTACATAGGCACTAATAATTATAATGATGATATATATGTTGAAAGTGTTACCACTGCCTCAGATGGTGTGCTGTTTGGCTATGGAAATGGAATTGGCACTCTTACTTACGGCAAAAAAATAATTGTTGGCAGTGGCGGCTTTGTAGCCGGTCAACTTTCCTTTAGAAACTTTACTCAACAAGGAAACACTCCACAAAACGTCACCATCACAGGCACAGGGTGGTTCAGCAACTACGATTCAAACTGGGGAGGTGATGTTATTTTTAAAGGAGGAAGGATGGATACCCGTGGAACGCTATACAACCGTACTGCTTTTCTAGAGAAAACAGGTGCCACTGGAGATTTATCAGCAGGGCTTAACAAATTTATGATGAATGCAGAACTGCGCAATACCGGCAGTGCGGGATTTACAATG
>JAYTNW010000324.1:0-6814 GCA_043748115.1 Bacteroidota bacterium
TTGGCATGTATGGCTACTACAATTACAGGGTGTATGTTTTTTTTAAATGAAAGCAATTCTAAAATCAACTTTAGTTGTATGGCCTCAGCATCTTGCCCATCATTTAAAAATAATATTCTACTGTTTTTTGCATAAGAGGCGGGGAAATAAAAATCCACACGCACTTCGCGTTTAAGGTGTTTTGATGTAACAATGGAGGAAATAACTTTATAGTCAAAAGCATTAACGGTTTTGCCAGGCATAACTGTTCAAAAATTGAAGTTTGATAGTGATAAAACTTTGGGTATTAAAAATAAAGATCAACGCAATTGATTAGACTAAAACCATCCAGATTTTTTTTTCCGGGTTGTCCCGCCAATTCCTAATACTCCCAATAATCCACGAGTGAGTTCACGGGTAACGGTACGCAAAACTTGTTTCCCCGTGGTGCTGTTAACGGCATCTTCAAGCACAGATGTTACCTTACCGCCCTTTCCATTTTTATCGGCTTCTTCTTTTGAAGCCTCTGCATGGCTTTCGATTTTTTTGGACAAGATTTCAAATGCACTTTCGCGGTCAGTTTCTTCGTTATATTTTTTTATGAATGATGATTGCGAAACCACTTTGTCAATTTCTTCTGCTGTTAAAATATCCATTCGAGATGCAGGAGAACAAAGCATAGTATGCGCCAGCGGAGTGGGTATTCCTTTTTCATTTAA
The DNA here is from genome assembly GCA_043748115.1 of Bacteroidota bacterium. Lineage (GTDB taxonomy): Bacteria > Bacteroidota > Bacteroidia > AKYH767-A > OLB10 > OLB10. The sequence goes on from JAYTNW010000324.1 coordinate 699, forward strand.
TGCGGAAATGATGGCTTCGCCTATACCTAATTGCGTAAGAAGCTCGTCAATTTTATAGTAGTCGGAAAGCGGATAGTTTTCTGATACCAGCTTCAACGCTTTCCGGTCTTGCGCAGTAAATGCCCTAAATGCATGTTGAACTTTCATGCCGAGTTGCGCCAACACACTAGCAGGTATATCATCCGGAGATTGGGTGACAAAAAACACGCCTACACCTTTACTGCGTATTAGCTTGATCACCGTTTCTATTTGATTAAGCAACACCTTTGTCGCATTGTTGAATATCAGATGGGCTTCATCAATAAACAGCACTAATTTTGGCTGATCAGGATCACCTTCTTCAGGAAAAGTTGCATAGATCTCTGCAAGTAGCGAGAGCATAAAAGTTGAAAACAATTTAGGCTTGTCTTGTATGTCTGTTAGGCGAATGATGTTGAGTTTGCCTATGCCGCTTTCACTTACCCCCATTAGGTCTTCTACTTCAAAGGATCTTTCGCCAAAGAAAATTTCTGCTCCCTGCTGTTCAATTTCAATTATTTTGCGAAGTATAGTAGATGAGGAAGCGGTGCTAATGGCACCATAGTCATTCTTTATTTCAGACTTGCCTTCATTGGTTAAAAACTGCAAGGTCTTTTTAAAATCTTTTAAGTCAAGCAGCGGCAGTTTTTTGTCGTCAGCATATTTGAACACCAATGCAACCACACCTTCCTGCGTATCATTAAGATCTAAAATTTTCGAAAACAATACCGGCCCAAACTCAGATACGGTAGCTCTTAAGCGCACTCCTTTTTCGTTAGAAAGTGTTAAAAATTCAACCGGGAATTGGATGGGTTTCCAGGACAATCCAATTTTAGTATATCGTTCTTCAATTTTAGCATTGGGCGAAGTTGCAGGCATTGCCAGTCCACTCAAATCTCCTTTAACATCCATTAGCAAGCAAGAAACTCCTTTTTGCGCAAGCGCTTCGGCAATGCTCTGCATAGTTTTTGTTTTTCCGGTGCCGGTGGCACCTGCAATAAGTCCATGGCGGTTAAATGTTTTTAAAGGAGCTTTCACCAGTGTGTGGGTAATCACCTCACCGTTAAGCATAGCTGCACCCAACACCACGGAGTCGCCCTTAAAAGTATAACCCTCTTCAATGCTTTTAATAAAGGTATTTTTATCGGTCATGTTCTGTAATTCTTAAAAAATAGTATGCGATAAAATTAGAAACAATTAAGGCAGTATTGTATAAGATTTTCTTGAATTTATCAGCCGCAGGATGTTGACTGGTGTGTATAAAAAAGTAACTTTGATCGATTTTATTTTTTATGCTTAAGAAAGTTATTACCGCACTGTTTCAGTTCTTAAAATCGGTTTTTACCCTTTCATATCTGAAATATGTTTTTAAGAATAAATACTTGCGCTGGCTTGCGGGATTTATTATACTCATTGTGTATTACATATCAGCATTACACATTAATTTTCTATGGCTTTTTGGCTATATGCCCAATACGGCTGAAGTTAAAGACCCTCAAGTGGCTATTGCCTCGGAAGTTTACACAGCAGACAGTGTGCTCATTGGAAAATTTTATAATGAGAACAGAACTCCAGTTCGTTTTTCTGAAATATCACCAAACGCTGTAAAGGCCTTAATTGCAACAGAGGATGTAAGATTTTATGAGCACAATGGAATGGACATTTGGTCGTTGGTGGGCGGTATTTATTCTACAGCTAAGGGAGATGAACGGGGGGGCAGCACCATCACGCAGCAGCTTGCGAAGAATATGTTTCAAACCCGTAAAAAAGTGAACCAGGGATTGCTGCAGTATATTCCGTATGTCCGCACCATAGTTTCAAAAACCAAAGAATGGGTAACAGCCATTAAACTCGAACTATTTTATTCCAAAAATGAAATACTGGAAATGTATTTTAATACCGTTGATTATGGAAACAACTGGTACGGAATTAAAGTGGCCAGTAGAAATTATTTCAATAAATCCCAAGCTGATCTAAGCATGGTTGAAGCTGCCACACTCATTGGGCTACTTAAGGCCACGAGCAGCTATAATCCAATCAGGAACAAAAAAAGAGCAAAGGCCAGGCGCAATGTAGTGTTGGGACAGTTGCTAAAATACGAAAACATTACAGCGGCAGATCACGACTCTCTTTGTGAACTGCCCATCGCACTTAGCTTAAGAAAGAATGACTCTTACGAAAAGGATTCTTACTTGAGGCAATATGTAGAAAGAACTTTAAAAATATGGTGTGCGGAAAATAAGATTAACCTTTACGAAGATGGAGTAAGAATTTACACCACCATTAATTCGCGGTTGCAGAAATATGCAGAAGAAGCAGTGCAGGAGCACATGAAAAAAATGCAGAAAATGTTTTACGAACACTGGGGAAAAAGAAATCCATGGGTGGATGAAAATGGCAATGAACTGCGAAGATTTATTGAAATTAGCATGACCTTTACTCCAGTTTATGATAACCTTAAAAGGATTTATGGCAACCGTTCCGACTCTATTAATATTGCGCTTAACCGAAAAAAACAAATGAAGGTATTTACCTATAACGGCCCTAAGGACACGTTGTTTTCTTCGTTTGACTCGTTAAGATATTATGCAAAAATTTTAAATGTAGGCACCATGTCATTAGATCCCTTTAAAGGAGAGATTCGTGCGTATGTTGGAGGAATAGATTATAATTTTTTTAAATACGATCACGTTACACAAGCAAAAAGACAGGCGGGTTCTACCTTTAAGCCGTTTGCTTATTTGGCAGCATTGGCCGATACGTTTACACCTTGTGACAGGTTTGTGGATAAACCAGTAAAAATAGAGTACGAAGGTGGCCAAGCCTGGGAGCCAAAAAATAGTAACAACACTTTTTCTTACCGCAGTAAAACCCTTCGAAGGGCTATGGCTCAGTCATGTAATTCTATTACAGCGCAAGTAACAGAAGCCGTTGGTTGGGGCAAGGTTATAGAGTATGCACACAAAGCTGGCATCAATAGCAAACTGGACTCGGTTCCGTCCGTTTGCTTAGGATCAAGTGATGTTAATGTTTTTGAAATGGTGCGCGCCTATGGAACTTTTTTAAATAAAGGGAAACGCACCAATCCTATTATTGTAAAATATATTTACAACAATGAGAATGAACTCATCGAAGAATTTAGAGCCATTGAAGAGCAGGTCATAAACGAAGAAACATCTTGGTTAATGTTGTTTATGTTACTTGGCTCTGTGCAGGAACCCGGTGGAACCTCTCATGCATTGTGGGGATATGATGTGTATGGCTATAACAACGAAATTGGCGGAAAAACAGGAACAACATCCAATTATTCTGATGCTTGGTACATGGGTGTAACACACGATTTGGTTACAGGTGTTTGGGTGGGTGCTGATTATCGCAGTGTACATTTTAGACATGGAGCAGGGCAGGGGTCAAAGGCGGCACTTCCTATTTTTGCTAAAATGCTTGAAAAGGCTTACAAGGATCCAAAATCAGGTATTACTCAGGCTCGTTTTCCTAAACCATTTGTAAAGATCAAGAAAGAATATTTTTGCACGTATGATAGTGATTCGCTAGCGTTGGATTCATTGCTGAATGATTCAACCATTGCACCTGTGATTAATGACAGCCTTACGCTTCCGGAAGATACGTCCTCTCAAAAAAATATAGAGGTAGCTGATTAACCTAGTTTACTGGTTTAATATTTTGAAGGATCATGCTTATGGGCTTTGTTTATATAAAACTGTGCATTGCCTTCATCACCTTTAAAACGGTATGTAATTCCAATAAAATAGTAAGCTTGGGCTAGCTGAGGATCATATTTTACTGCTTTTAAAAAACAATTAATGGCATTGTCGTATTCTTTAATTGAGCCATAGGTGCTTCCCATATTCATATGTGCTTCTGCATAATCAGGTTTAAGTTGTATCGCTTTTTCATATTGCTTAAAAGCATCGGCATAGTTGCCTGTATTAAAATATAGTGCGCCAAGATTATTAAAAACAATTGGATTGTTTTCATTTAGTCTAACTGCTTTTTGATAACTCTCCATGGCTTTGTCGTATTTTTTCATTCTTTCCCAAGTCATTCCCATTTGATTGTAAGCATCGCCAAATTTGGGGAATATAGCCACAGCTTTTTCCAGTTCGCTCAAGGCAAGCGTTCGTATGGAGTCTGTATAAACGGAGTCTTTTCCTTCTACCATTTCAGGCTTTGCCAACAAATTGCCATAATAGAAATGGGTTCGCGTGCTGTTGGGCGAAAGTTTAACATCATTGGAATAAAGCGAGTAATTGCTTTTCCAAACCGGGTTTCGCGCAATAGTTTTTGCCGAATAAAGGATGATGATCGGCAGCAGAATTAGCAAGGCAGCCTTATTTTGAGAGAAGAAGGAAAACAGGGTGCTGCCATTTTTATGCGTTGTTAGTTTGAGTAAAAACCACGCAACAACAATGGCAAACCCCAACGATGGTGTGTATAAAAAACGTTCAGCGAAAGAAGACCCTATGATGAGAAAAATATTTGCATATATGCTCATTGAAACCAGATAAAATAAAATTCCGAAACAGATGATCTTGTTTTTGTTAAATTGTATAACAGCTATTGCCAGCAAAGCAATGTGTATGATCAATGATAAAATAGACCACATATCGGAAAGTGAAACAACAGGTATTTGGTTATAGGAATAATCGAATACCAAAGGATGCGGAAAAAACAAAAGTTTTAAATACATACCTAAAATAAGAACTGCTGTAGCAAATCTTTTAGATAAATCTGGAGCTGACATCAGCAGGTTATCTGCAATTGATGGTAAGCCATGAGGCACATTTCCAAGCACTGCTTGACGAATGACAAGAAAAACAACTGCAGCCACAGTCAGGTAAATAAGTGGAGTAAACTTTCGGGGTTTATCAGCCGGAGCGAAGAAAAAGATAAGCAATGGGAAAATTGCTAAAAAGGTAATAGAGGACTCTTTGCAAAGCAGTGCCATGAAATAAAAAACGCTGGCATAAAGCACAAGTCTCTTTTTTGAGGTGTGCAGGTATTTTAATAGTAGCGAGGCAGAAGTGATGCAAAACAAAAAAGATAATATCTCATCAATGCTTTTAATGTTGGCAACCACTTCGGTGTGGATGGGGTGTGCAATAAAAAGAAGCGAGGCTGCAAAAGCAAAAAAACTGCTTTTTATGATCTGCCACAGGAAAAAATAAAGCACAAAACCAGTTAAGGCATACAGCAAAATATTTATAAGATGTCCAGGTAAGGGATTGTTAGGAGAAATTTCCCAGATAAGGGCGTAAAGCGCCTTAGGTATGGGGCGGTACAATTCATCATTAACTAAATAATACCCTGCACGGTATGACGTAGTAAATATTGTCCCGATTGATGCTGTACCCTGGCGAGTGATTCTGTTTTCGATAATAACGGAGTAGTCGTCCAGTACAAATTCATGATGTAAGGTGTTGACGTAAAGCAAAAATCCTGTTAACGCGACTATTAATGCCAGCAAAACATTAAGGGAATTAAATGTTTTCCCTTCATTGCTTTTTTGCTTTTGAGGGGCAGCAATTTGTTTTTTTGCCCCAGGCTGTTTTGCTTTATTTCTGTCAGGTTGCATAGTTTATTTCACAGGTAAGGAGTCATTTTGTTCTTTAAACTCTTTAACAATTTCATCTGCAGGTTTACCCATATTAGCGAGCGAAAACTTAACACTTTGAACCATTTCATGATCAGGATATTTGCTGATGAACTGCTCATAAAATTTGCGCGCTAATGTTGTATCGCCCTTGTTGTTTTCATTAAGGTAGCCTTGTAAAAAAAGGGAATAAGCCGCGCGTGAACTGTTTGGGTATTTATCAGTGATAATCCTAAAATATTCAAGTGCATTGTCAAATGACCCAATGCCAGAGGACACATCACCTGCTTTAAAAAGATAATCGGCAGCTAAAGTATCGTTAGGAAATTTTTCGGCAAAGTAACGGTACAGCACAATTGTTTCTCTGGCTGCAGTGGTATTAATATGGCCTTCTTTGTTTTCAAACAACACTTTTTCCTTGGCGTTTATTTCACTCAATAGTTTCTCTCTTGTGTCAGAACAAGATGAGTGCAAAACACACACC
>JAYTNW010000325.1:0-1506 GCA_043748115.1 Bacteroidota bacterium
CAGGCTAATGCACCTGCTGCTGCTGCTGCTTGTGTTGCTGTCAATGCTTGTGCTGTGCTTAGTCCGCTTGAAATACTGCTGCCCGCATTAAATCCAAACCATCCTACCCAAAGTAAACCTGCACCAATCATGGTCATCACTAAATTATTAGGGCGCATGGGCAAATGTGGAAATGATTTTCTTGGGCCTAAAAAGAGTACCGTTACTAATCCACTTACACCAGCTGAAATATGTACGACCGTTCCTCCTGCAAAATCAATAGCACCTTTCGCGCCAAGATTAAATAAAAATCCATCAGATGCCCACACCCAATGACAGAGAGGATTGTAAACTAAAACGCCCCACAAGGCAATAAAAAAACAGTAGCCTTTAAACGAAACTCTTTCCGCAAAAGCTCCTGCAATCAAGGCTGGTGTTATAATGGCAAATTTTGCCTGAAACATAGAGAATATATATTCTGGAATACCGGCTGCCATTATGCTTTCATCAATTCCTGATAACAAGAAATAATCCCAGTTCCAACCAAACCATCCACCCAATACGTTTCCACCAAAAGCCATGCTGTATCCGCAAACAATCCACATAACTGTCATGATACCCATGGCCGCAAAACTGTGCATCATTGTTCCCAAAACATTTTTTGTTCGCACTAATCCTCCATAAAACATAGCAAGACCCGGAACCATCAACAACACCAACGCTGTAGAGGTTAGCATCCAGGCTGTTGTGCCTGTGTCAATCGGTGGCGAATCAGCAGCAAATAATCCTGAGATGGGTAAAAGCGTAAATGCAAATGCAAAAAGTAAAATGCGTAACATGATTTTCATTTTTATTCTGTTGGTTAATGGGCGGTTAAATATACTAACAGGAAGTTATTGATTGGGCAAGTTAAAGGGCAACTTTCAAAATTTATATCACAAACTATCGCACGGTAGGGTAATTTTGAATCATTCGCAAAGAAAAAAGTATGAATTTGCAAATGAGTGCCTCTAAAAATGTAGATAACTGAAAAGTTAATCCAATCTTACCCTTTGGGTCTTTCGCGAAATACCTTCATATTCGCCCCCTCACAAATATTGAAATCCTAAATCCTTTATATAATATGAGCAGATCTATCAACTTTTCAGCAGGCCCTGGTGTATTACCACTTGACGTATTAAAAAAAGCCCAGGAAGAAATGGTCGATTACCGCGGCACTGGTATGTCTGTTATGGAAATGAGCCACCGTTCCAAAGAGTATGAGGCTATTATAGGAGGAGCTGAGCAGAACTTGCGTAAGCTGATGAACATCCCCGCCAACTACAAAGTACTCTTCCTTCAAGGTGGTGCCTCTCTGCAATTTGCGATGGTGCCACTTAATTTATTTTCTGCAGCCAAAAAAGCTGATTATGTATCAACAGGTGCATGGGCTAAAAAAGCTATTTCGGAAGCCAAACGATATGGTACAATCAAAGTGGTTGCTTCATCTGAAGACAAAAATTTTAATTACATCCCACAGCTTTCCTC
>JAYTNW010000326.1:0-1545 GCA_043748115.1 Bacteroidota bacterium
AATAATGGGAGTAGGCGACATAACATCACGATAAATTTGTCCTTTGCCATTAGCATCGGTAGCAAAAGCGAAACTGCCATTCGTATTTATTGTCCACATTTCTGCATTATTTGCAGTCTGAGTTTGGCATTTCATTTTTACATTGTCATTTAAAGAAGTTTCTTTAAAAACTTCAAAATCAAAAATTGGATATCGTGTTCCAATGCCTACTTTAATATTTGAATTAGGACAATGAGCGGTAATGGTATTTCTTACCAAGTCACTACTCTAAGCAGGTAGACAAGTTGTTTTATATTTGCTTACAAATAGAATACCCAATGAGTCAGCAAGAACTGATGAATATATAATCGTGTTACTTGCAAGAGAAGGAATTTTTAAATCACCATTAGATTTTATTGTAAGTCTTGTATTGTTGTTAGTTCTTAAATTTAAATCATTGTTATCAGTTGTTCCAAGAAATTGTGTTGCCGGATTTGTATTTGCGTTACCAATGTTTTGCCAATCCATTCTTTCGGGTTCTGTAAGATAAATTTTCTCAGATGAAACTTTGCAACCATTATCGTCAATTGCAAGCACTCCGTAATTTCTTGCGCAAAGATTTGTTCGGTTTTGAGTTGTGTTACCATCGCTCCAAAGAAATGTGATTGGTGCAACGCCATTAATCATAGTGAGCGTAACACTTCCATTACACGCATTAAATAAACTTATGTTGTACCCATTTGGATAAGTGTAGAGTGAAGTTTCCATTTTGAACGCCTCCGGCTCTTCCAATGTAATTTCAGCATCTACCACATGGTTTGCAGCATCAGCAACTCTAACATTGTAAAATCCTGCTGCAAGGTTGGAAATGTTTGCAGCATTATCGCTGTTTGACCATACATAACTGTAAGGTGGTGTACCGCCTGTTACAGTTGTGTTTATACTCCCGTTCTTAGAACCGAAGCAACTAATGTTAAATCCATTGTAGTTACTTGGGGTGAGAGTTACTGTCAAAGTTTGCGCAATGATATTTGAAGCACTGACAAGAATTAATGCTGTGATGAGCATTGGCATTAGATGTTTAATTTGTTTTTTCATTTTGATTTTTTTTTGAATTGTTAGTATGAGTATGATTGAAAACGTTAGGCGGGGTGGGTAAAAATAAGAGTGAGGCAACAGAAGGGGTGGTTGTGCGCAAGGGTTGCCTCTCTCTTATTTTTACAGAAGCGATAGCCAACACGGCTTTGCCGACCTTGCACAAGTGTATGTTTCTTATTCATTCGTTCATATTAGCAGTAAAGCAAAACGGGTTGCGTATAACGAAGAAGGGATTAAAGAAGTTTTAAAAAGAAGGGATTAGATGCACCACTGTTCGTATTACCACAACTGTTTGATAGAAGCACAACTGTTTGATTACCGAACAAAGCCCTTCTTTTTAAAATTTCTTTTAAGAAACATGAAACAAATATACTGGCATCCGCCTAATCAGAGAAACATTTCATAAAGCGGTTTACGGTTAAAATTAAGGGGATTTTTCTGGGCTTTCAAAAAGACCCCCATTTTTCA